>NZ_JAVRCL010000023.1:94003-108327 GCF_034530775.1 Nostoc sp. DedSLP04
ATCAAAGACTCATTCACGAGTATCAAAGACTCATTCACGAGTATCAAAGACTCATTCACGAGTATCAAAGACTCATCCCCTATTCTCATTGCCCAATGCCCAATGCCCAATTTCCCATAATTACAATAATGACAACTGTTCATTAGGCGGTGTAAAGCCCAAATGCTTGTATGCTGCCTTAGTCGCCATCCTGCCGCGATGAGTCCGAGTTAAATACCCAATCTGCATCAGGTAAGGTTCGTACACCTCTTCAATTGTTTGGGTATCTTCACCCGTGGCTGCTGCCATTGTTTCTAACCCCACTGGCCCGCCATTAAATTGTTCAATTATTACACTCAGCATTTGGCGGTCTGTCCAATCTAAACCGCAAGGATCTACTTGGAATAGTTGCAATGCTTCAGATGCAATGCTTTCATCAATATCCCCAGATTCTTTTACTTCCGCATAATCACGCACACGCTTTAGTAATCTATTAGCAATACGTGGTGTTCCGCGCGAACGACGGGCAATTTCTGTGGCTCCATCTTCTGTAATAGGGGTTTTGAGTAATTGAGCGGTTCGCAGTACAATTTGAGTCAGTTCGTCAACTTCGTAAAATCGGAGTTTTTGAATCAAACCGAAGCGATCGCGCAGTGGTGAAGTTAAAGCACCAACACGGGTTGTAGCCCCTACTAGAGTAAACTTTGATAGCGGCAAACTTCTAATCCGAGCGCTGGAACCCTTACCAATAGTAATATCTAAGCGATAATCTTCCATCGCTGGATAGAGAATTTCCTCTGTCATCCGCGAGAGGCGATGAATTTCATCTACAAATAAGATATCTCCAGGCTTGAGGTTCACCAGTAGCCCAACAATATCTCGTGGACGTTCTAGGGCTGGCGCACTGGTAATTTTGTAATTTACCCCCATTTCCGATGCTAAAATCATTGCCATTGTGGTTTTGCCCAATCCCGGCGGCCCATACAGCAGCAAGTGATCCAACACCTCACCACGAGACTTAGCTGCTTTAATGGCAATATCTAGCACATCCTTTAAATCTTTTTGCCCAATGTAATCAGCAAAGCGGTGTGGTCGAATACCTTCTTCTTGCTGTTCTTGCTCATCAATAGCAGCTTCAGGCTGCAAAATATTTTCTGTGGATGGTGCTTTCGCCGACTCTCGACGCTGCTTTGGTTCGCCGTTGGGTTCTGGAGGCTGTTTTTTCGATGAGATTATCGCCATAATTCAGCTATCTATGTTTAAGGGACTGGGGACTGGGGACTGGGGACTGGGGACTGGGGATTGGGAACTGGGGACTGGGAACTGGGGACTGGGAACTGGGGACTGGGAACTGGGGACTGGGAACTGGGAACTGGGGAAGGGAATAGGTTACAGGTTATAGGGTACAGATTATTCATCTATAACCTGTCACCTGTCACCTCTTTCCTAATTCCAATGCCTCATTCCTCATACTTGTGAAAATTTTCGTTTGAGAATACCCGCGCCAATTTAAAATTTAAATTCCGGCTAATTACCCAGAAGTACAAAAGTTATTATGTTATCTAAAAGAATCTTACCGTGCTTAGATGTGAAGGCGGGACGGGTTGTAAAAGGAGTTAACTTTGTTAATCTCCAAGATGCAGGCGATCCGGTAGAGCTGGCCAAGGTTTACAACGAAGCCGGTGCTGATGAGTTAGTATTTCTGGATATTACAGCTACTCATGAAGACCGAGCTACAATTTTAGATGTGGTCTACCGCACTGCTGAACAGGTCTTTATTCCATTGACTGTAGGTGGTGGCATTCAATCCTTAGAAAATGTTAAAGCTTTGTTACGGGCGGGCGCAGATAAGGTTAGTATTAATTCTGCGGCAGTGCGGGAACCAGACTTGATTAATCGGGCAAGCGATCGCTTTGGTAATCAGTGCATAGTTGTTGCTATTGATGCCAGACGCAGAAATAACCCGGAGAATCCAGGTTGGGATGTGTATGTGCGGGGTGGCAGAGAAAATACAGGCTTAGATGCCCTATTGTGGGCACAGGAAGTTGAAAAACGGGGGGCCGGAGAACTGCTAGTCACAAGTATGGATGCTGATGGAACCCAAGCTGGGTATGACATTGAGATTACACGGGCGATTGCCAATGCTGTAGAAATTCCAGTTATTGCTTCTGGTGGTGCAGGTAATTGTGAACATATCTACACTGCCCTTACTGAAGGCAAGGCTGAAGCCGCATTACTCGCGTCACTCTTACATTACGGGCAATTAAGCGTAGCAGAAATTAAAAGTTACTTGCGCGATCGCAACGTGCCAGTCAGAACATTCTGCTGATCCACCATTACTCATTTAATGACATCTATCTAAGGTTAGACACACTTCCTGAAAAGGGTGTTAATATTATTTTACAAGTATTAACAAATATTAAGAAATATGTTGCTTCCTATTTTACTTTTTGATGTCGCCCTAGTAGCGTGGTCGCTGCACTTAATGGAAAAAGCCTACGAGAGTAAAGAATTTTCTCTAATGTTAGCTGGTACCTTAGTTGCTCTGGCTGCTGCTGCCATGTTAGTAGTTTACTTTTTGATGGGGCATTGTATGACCTATTTGTTGCAAGTATCCTAGAGAGTGCTGACTGCTAGAGGGGATATTTAAAATTTAGTTTCCAGAAAGCTTGACAGAGTAATAATAACTAAGCAATTATATATAGCTGATTTTAAGAGGATGTTTTAAAAGTATCCGAAAGTATAATTTTTGCCTTCTGGAATAGGTAAGTGCAAGGATAAATATAGCTGACCAAACCTAATTTATACATCACTTTTTGAGTTTTACTTTCTGGAGTAATTCATCTTTAATCCGGTTAAGAATTGAAGTCTCATCCAAATTTGTCAAAATTCGATTAATCACTGCTTTCGGGCCATCAGGCCCCCAAGTTGCGCCATTGGCTAAATAAACTTTGGTAACTTGTCCAATACCGTAAGAAGAAACACCAGCTACTCCTCCTTGGGTAATCGCCACCGATATATAAGGGCCTAGCGCAATACCACCCGTAGCTGTTGCAGAAATTCCAAGTAAAGTTTTTAATCCACTCAAGCCTAAATTTGCTAACAATTCACTAGCACCGATACCGCCCATACTCAGGGCGATTTTTTGTAGCAACTGTACAGCCCCAGCTTCGGTCATAGAGAAGCCATAGAGTTTAGATAAACCCAAAATCAGAGCAATATCAATTACCACACTACTGAGAATATCTACCACAGTTAGAGGATTGAGTGCGATCGCTAATGCCTTAGTCATCACAGCTTTCCAAATCAACTGATTGGCATTCTGTTCCCGAATCATCAGTTTTCTCTCAACCAATTGCTCATTTACAATGTCGGCATAAAGCATGGTATTAAGGGCAACCAAGGCTTTACCTTCACGATGCAGAATTTCCAATATTTTCAGCTTCAGTTCCTCGACTTGGGCATTCCCTGTACGCAACTGTATGCCCCTCGTACCATCAGGGCGACGAATTGCCGTCTTCACCAATGGCGATGCCGCAGCCATAACTATTTCTAAAGGTGTGAGTAATTCCCGCACCCTTTCATCCCGGATTTTGTGATAAATTGCCATCCGGTCTGCTTCTGGATACTGGTCTACTTTGTTAAACACCAAAACAATTGGTTTACCTGCTTCCCGCAACTGAGAAAGGGCTATGTATTCCAGTTTTGTCATATCGCCAGAGATCACAAACAGAATCAAATCTGCTTGTTTTGCAATCTGTTCAGCTAAGGCGGCACGAGTTGCACCATCTACTTCATCTAACCCAGGAGTATCAATTAATTCCACTTGTGATTGACCTACACCAGGAAGAGTCACACGCAAAGCACGTTCAGTTTCCCCAATCATCTCCTCGCTAATACTCCAATTAACTGTTTGTGCAGTACGGGTGACACCGTGCAGCGGCCCAGTTTCAAATACCGTTTGCCCAACCAAAGCATTTAGTAGCGAAGACTTACCACGTCCCACCATGCCAAAAGCCGCAATCTGCACCACCATGCGGTCTAACTTCCCTAGCATAATTTCCAAATCAGCAATTTCTGCCTCCAATCCGGTTTTTTCCTGGGGAGTAAGATCGAGATTGGCTACCAAGTTTCGCAACGCTGTTTGTGCTTGTTTATAGTTCAGTTCCGTCTGAATGTCTTCAAAACTGAAAATAGCACTATCCAATTCTTCCTCCCAGCTGAGAGGATTTGCGTCAGTGTTAGCGGAATCGCTTTGATGAGGTTCAGGCACGGGCAATGTCGAAGTCATATTAATTTTAGATTTTAGATTTTAGATTTTAAATTTTAGATTTTAAATTTTAGATACAGTTCATTTACTATCCTAGTTATTTTTATGAGGGGTTTGGCTGGACGATGCAGACAAAGGAGACAAGGGCCAAGGGGAATAAATATGCCCAATGCCCAATGACCAATGACCAATGACCAATGACTAATTACTAATGGCTAACAAAACGTCATAAACTGAAAAATGCATCTAATATAACGCGTTAGGATCTTGACTAAATTACCTGTGCGGAAAATCGTTATTGCCGGCAACTGGAAAATGTTCAAAACCCAGGCAGAAACCCAAGAGTTTTTACAAGGATTTCTGCCTCATTTAGAGGAAACCCCCCAAGGGCGAGAAGTGATATTATGTCCTCCTTTCACTGATTTAAACGTTTTGTCCAAGACTTTGCACGGTAGCCTCGTCCAACTGGGGGCACAAAATATCCATTGGGAAGAATATGGAGCCTATACGGGTGAGATTTCTGGCCCAATGCTGGCAGAAAGTGGTGTGCGCTTTGTGATTGTCGGTCATAGCGAACGACGGCAATATTTTGGAGAAACGGACGCCACCGTTAATCTGCGCCTCCGAACTGCTCAAAGGTTTGGTTTGACTCCAATTCTTTGTGTTGGCGAAAGTAAACAACAACGAGATGCGGGAGAAACTGAATCACTGATTGCTCTCCAACTCGACAAAGGCTTGGTAGATATCGATCAAGATAATTTGGTGATTGCTTACGAACCGATTTGGGCGATTGGCACTGGCGACACTTGTGAAGTAGAGGAAGCTAATCGAATAATTGGCTTAATTCGTAGCCAGTTGACTAATCCGAATGTATCAATTCAATATGGCGGCTCAGTCAAGCCGAATAATATTGATGAGATTATGGCTCAACCAGAAATTGATGGTGTCCTCGTGGGAGGAGCAAGTCTAGAACCTGAGAGTTTCGCTCGGATTGTGAATTTTAAATCAGTGTGATGTGCTTTTTTCTCGTTCCCATGCAGAGCATGGGAATGCCTAATTATAAGAAGAATTTAGAACTTAGGAGCGGAGCCGGAGACGCTCTGCCTCCGGTCAGAATTCTGAATTGAATTTTGTACGGCTGTTTTTAAAGAAAAATGTTCCAGATATTAAGTATTCAGAAGTTGGAAATCTTTATTTCCCATCCACGTACTTAGCCTAATGGATGTTGCATACGAATGAGAACCGCTATATATATATTCCAAGACCAGATCAAATTTAAGTTCATCTATGATCGCAAAGCCTTGGGATGCTCAACTTGCTTACTGGCTAATTAAACCTCTAAAAGACAGTTGGGTAAATCCCAATCATCTTACTACAGTGCGACTTTTGACAGGGTTGGCGGCGGCTGTCGCCCTCGCTGTTGGTAATATCATTTGGGTTAACATTGGGGCATGGCTATTTGCTTTATCTAACTTTCTCGATCATACAGACGGTGAATTAGCTCGTTTGAGTGGGAAAAGTAGCAAATGGGGACATCAATATGACCTTGCTAGTGACGCTATCATCCATATTCTATTGTTTATGTGTATGGGATATGGTCTTAGAGAGGGAAAATTTGGTTGGTGGGCGTTAGTGATGGGGATAGTATCTGGGGTGTCTGTTGCTTGCATCTTTCATTTGCGAAACCAAATGGAACAACGTTTAGGTAAAGACGCCAGCCGTCAACCAAATTTCGCCGGCTTTGACATTGAAGACGTGCTGTATTTGTTTCCTATAGTTCCCTTACTGAATGGACTAGAGCCGTTACTAATAGCAGCGACAATTGGCGCGCCAACCTTTGCGGTATGGGTAATTTGGCAATTTTGGACACTCCCGCAGCCAGAATCAAACTAGATAAGGAAGCAGTGAGAGAATAAATAATTATCAATGAACATCAATGGAGCTTCAAACTGAAATTGATAAAGCTATAGCAGCCGTTGATTACCAGAAACTTCAAGCTGAGTTTCAAGCTCAAAATGAATTTTTGGTGGTTGAAAACTTTCTCCCTAACTCCATCATTGAGCAATTTTTAACGCTGTTGCCATCTTTGCAACCTGCCATCAACCGCAACTATATTCCCAATCATAAAAAGGGCGGTAGTATCAGCCGCTATAGCTTAGATAGCCTTGCTCCGATTTTCGGAGAGTTTTATCAACTCAGTGCCTTTTTCAAGTTCCTGAACAAAATTACAGCAGAAAAACTCCTTCCCTGTCCTGATTCCGATCCCCATACTTACGCGCTGTACTATTATACTGAGCCTGGAGACCATATCCAGTATCATTACGATACTTCTTACTATCGCGGAAAACGCTATACAGTGTTGCTTGGTTTGGTTGATAATTCATCCAGTAAACTGGAATATCAACTCTACAAAGATATTCCAGAACGGGAAACTCAAACGCGATCGCTCTCCATAACCCCTGGTACTCTAGTATTATTCAATGGTGACAAACTTTACCACAGAGTTACTCCTTTGGGTGACAATGAACAGCGCATTGTCTTGACTTTGGAGTACGTCACCGACACCCGTATGGGTATGCTAAAACGTTTTGTCTCAAATATGAAAGATGCGATCGCCTATTTTGGTTTTCGCCAAGTGTTTCGCTCTTAGCACTACCATTTTCCCTTCTGCCTCACTTCGACTACGCTCAGTGACCACCTGCCTCCTACCTCCTGCCTACTCTATGTTAAGAATTAATTAACAAATATTGTCTTGAGCAAAAAACAGTCATTATAAAATACTGGGAAAATTTCCAGATTTACTGGTGTCTAAGCTACTGTTGGTGATTTGACGATGAAGGCAATTATCTTAGCTGCTGGCGTTGGACGACGCTTAGGTAAAGACGGGCAAATCCAACCCAAATGCTTACTGAAGTTTAACGGCAAATCTCTATTAGAGCGGCATTTTAACAATCTCCGTCATTACCAAATTGATGAAGTAGTGATTGCTGTGGGTTATCAAGCAGAAAAAATTCAGGATGAAATCAAAGCATTAGGAGCCGAAAGTTGGGTCAGTACAATTTATAATCCTGACTACACCAAAGGCAGTGTAATCAGCCTTTGGACTGTACGTCAGCATTTAGTTGCTGGCGATGACATATTATTAATGGATGCAGATGTATTGTGCGATCGCCGCATCATCGAACGATTGGTAAAGACAAATATCCCCAACAGCTTTTTATTAGATCGGGATTTTGAACCGGGAGATGAACCCGTAAAGCTTTGTGTTAGAGATAATTATCTCGTGGAATTTCGTAAACAACTAGCTCCTGGTTTAGCTTATGATTTTGCGGGTGAGTCAGTAGGATTCTTTCGTTTTGAAAGTGCTGTTGCTCGCCGTCTTGCGATTCGCACAGAGCAATATGTTGCAGACGGACGCGATAATGAACCTTATGAAGAAGTAATTCGGGATCTGCTCTTAGAAACTCCAGAAACATTTGGCTACGAAGACATCACTGGTTTACCTTGGCTCGAAATCGATTTTCCCCAGGATATTCAACGCGCCCAAAACGAGATTTTACCTCAGATAGAAGTCGCAGAACATGTCTGAAAATATCTTCATTTATAGCGGTTTTGGTTTGGATGCATTACAGTTTGACCTCTCTCCAAACCTCTCTCCTAAAAGGAGAGAGGCTTTGAATTCTTACCCCCTTCCCTTGTAGGGAAGGGGCTGGGGGTTAGGTCTGTATTCCATGTAATTGAGAATCGCAATATTATATAGGTTGAGAAAAGCAGAATAAATGCATCAAATATTTGCACCCAATGATACCTCTGCAAAATTAAATAAATGTGCCCAATTACGGTTATTACTAGAATCGCCTCAACTCGACTTCATTATGGAAGCTCACAATGGGATTAGCGCCCGGATTGTGGAAGAGGCTGGATTTAAAGGAATTTGGGCGAGTGGATTAGCTCTTTCTGCTCAATATGGCGTTCGAGATAATAATGAAGCCAGTTGGACTCAAGTTGTAGAAATGCTTGAGTTTATGTCTGATGTCACCAGCATTCCCATTTTGTTAGACGGTGATACAGGTTATGGCAACTTTAATAATATGCGTCGCCTGGTTAAGAAGTTAGAACAGCGAGGAATTGCTGGAGTCTGTATTGAAGATAAGCTTTTTCCCAAAACCAACAGCTTTATCAATGGTAGTCGCCAACCTTTAGCTGATATTGATGAATTCTGCGGCAAAATTAAGGCGGGTAAAGATAGTCAGACAGATGCAGATTTTTGCATCGTCGCCCGACTCGAAGCTTTGATCGCCGGCTGGGATCTTTCGGAGGCATTGCGCCGAGGTGAAGCTTACCACGCCGCAGGAGCAAACGCGATTTTGATTCACAGTAAATCATCGCGCCCCGATCAAGTGCTAGCCTTTGCTAAAGAATGGGCGGGTCGTTCTCCGTTAGTGTTTATACCGACTAAATATTACAGCACGCCTACTGATGTTTTTCGCAAAGCTGAAGTTAATTTGGTCATCTGGGCAAACCATCTGATTCGATCTGCTGTTGCTAGTATGCAAGCGATCGCCCGCGAAGTGAAAGCCAGCGAAACTTTAATCAACATTGAAGATGATATTGCTCCTGTAAAAGAAATCTTTCGGCTACAAGGGGCGGATGAACTCCAAGAAGCTGAAAAACGCTACTTTAACAACGGACGACAAAATACCCAAGCGATCGTTTTGGCTGCTAGCAGAGGCCAAGAATTAGCCGGATTGACGCAAGATAAACCAAAAGTGATGTTACCCCTTGGAGGTAAACCCCTGCTCAGACTTTTGGTGGACAAATTTAAAAAACTTGCCATCAACGATATTACCGTTGTCGCCGGTTACAAAGCAGAAACGATTAATGTTCCGGGGACTAAAGTCATCCGCAACCCAGATTATGAAACAACGGGAGAATTAGCATCCTTAGCCGTAGCTCAAGCTAGTTTTGGCGAAGAAATGTTGGTGCTTTATGGCGATTTACTATTTAGAAGCTACATCCTGCGAGATTTATTAGAATGTCCTGGAGAAATTGTGGCTGTAGTTGATTCTGTAGCCAACAACAAGTCTGTTAGCGGTTCACCTGATTACGCCTATTGTTCAATTCCAGACGATCTTTCTCTGTTTGGACAGGATGTCAACCTGTTGAACGTTTCTAAAACGACACAAACGCAATTAGGAAAGTCTAGCGGACGCTGGATTGGGATGTTGCGTTTGCGGAGTCAAGGTAGACAATGGGTTAATGAAGCACTCAATGAGTTGCAAAAACGACCGGAATTTAACAGTCTGGGTTTGCCAGAATTATGCAATTATTTAATCGAGCAAGGCAAACCGATCAAGGTGCTTTATATTCGCGGTAACTGGTTAGATGTTAATTCTTTGGACGATCTTGACCTTGCTTTTCAATTGAAACAATAGAAATGGGGCATGGGGCATGGGGCATTGGGCATTGTGAGGTCGGAGTTTTGAGTGCAAAGGCTGAAGTTTTGAGTTCAAAGGCTGAAGTTCCGAGTTCAAAGGCTGAGGTTCCGACTTCAAAGGTCGAAGTTTCGAGTTCAGAAGTCGGAGTTTCGAGTTCAGAAGTCGGAGTTTCGAGTTCAGAGGTCGAAGTTCCGAGTTCAAAGGTCGAAATTCCGAGTTCAAAGGTCGAAATTCCGAGTTCAGAGGTCGAGGTTCCGAGTTCAAAGGCTGAAGTTCCGAGTTCAGAGGTCGAACTAATAATCTTTCCTCCCCACTCCCAACTTCCCACTCCCCATTTCAATCGTTTAAATACCTGAAAATAGCTGTAAATTTATAATTATGATTCAGGCAGAAGAATTTGTAGAAGCTGCGCGTAATCTTGGCTTTGGGTGGTACACTGGCGTACCCTGTTCTTTTCTCACGCCTTTTATTAACTACGTCATCAATGACGTTCAACTTAAATATATCTCCGCAGCCAATGAGGGAGATGCAGTAGCGATCGCAGCTGGAGCCGCAATTGCTGGAAAACCTGCTGTGGTGATGATGCAAAACTCTGGTTTGGGGAATGCAGTTAACCCGCTAACCTCCCTCACTTATATCTTTCGGATTCCACTGCTGCTGATTTGTACTTTAAGAGGCGATCGCCTATTGCAAGATGAACCGCAACATCAATTAATGGGGCAAATCACAGAGAAATTGCTGCAAACAATGACTATACCTTGGGAATATTTTCCCACAGATGCAGCACAAATAGAACCCGTTCTACAAAGAGCCACAGCTTATATGCAACAAGAGCGCTGTCCTTATGCTTTAATTATGCGTAAAGGAGCGATCGCCCCCCATGCACTCACTCGTTCTTCTATCCCCGAACGAGAAAATAGTCATAGCGCTCATATTCAGCAAAGCTTTTTTCGGGATAACAAAGAACAACGCGTTTCTCGCAACGAAGCATTAGCTCGGATTGTGGAACTTACCGAGCCAGAAAACACTGTAATAATTGCCACCACCGGATACACGGGACGGGAACTCTTCGCCAGTAAAGACAGCGCCAATCATCTTTATATGGTCGGCTCGATGGGCTGCGCTTCCTCAATGGGATTGGGATTATCCTTAGCGCGGAAAGACCTGAAGGTAATAGTAATTGATGGTGATGGGGCAGCATTAATGCGAATGGGTAATTTTGCGACCATCGGCACTTATGGCGGTGCTAACTTGACCCATATTCTGTTAGATAATGAAGTCCACGATTCCACAGGCGCACAAGCCACTGTTTCGGCGGGTATTTCCTTTGCCAAGATTGCAGAAGCGTGCGGTTACGGCGTGACATTAGCCGGAGATGACCCTTCGATTTTAGATGCCTTATTTACCGCAGATAGCGACACTAGACCTAAATTCGCTCATTTAAAAATCCGTCCCGGAACTCTAGAAAAGCTACCCAGACCCAACATCACCCCAGAAGCAGTTTTACAACGCTTCATGAAACACATTGGTAATTCGTAATTCGTAATTCGTAATTCGTAATTAATAAATTCAAAGTACAAACTCTTTATTTATTAATGACCAATGACAAATGACAAATGACAAATGACAAAATGATTTTACTAAATCCCGGCCCCGTTAATTTGAGCGATCGCGTCAGAAATGCCCTGTTGCGTCCTGATTTGTGTCACCGTGAAGTGGAATTTTCGCAACTTCAAACCAGAATCCGCGAACAGCTACTTCAAGTTTATGGGCTTGGAAAAGATCGTTGGGCAGCAGTTCTCCTGACCGGTTCTGGAACCGCCGCGATGGAAGCAATGATTAGTAGTTTAGTACCCACAAACGGAAAATTACTAGTCATTGAAAACGGTGTATATGGCGAACGACTTTCCAAAATCGCCAAAATCCACAGCATTAATTACATCACACTTTCCCATCCTTGGGATGCCGAAATAGATATCAAAGCTTTAGTCAAACTCCTAGATGAAAACACCGACATCACCCACCTTGCTGTTGTCCATCACGAAACTACTACCGGCCGCTTAAATAATTTGGCAGAACTTGCGCCAATTTGCCAAGAACGCCGTATCAAATTATTAGTAGATGCAGTCAGCAGCTTTGGTGGTGAAGAAATAAATTTTACAGATTGGGGAATCACTGCTTGCGCTGCGACAGCGAATAAATGTCTGCATGGTGTCCCTGGAACGTCCTTTGTTATTCTGCGACGGGATGCACTGCCGTCAGTAAACACGATCCCCCGCACCTTATATTTAGATTTAGCAACTTATTACCAGCAGCAAGAACGAGGCGGCACACCTTTTACGCAATCAGTACAGACATTTTATGCTTTAACAGAAGCTTTGCAAGAAATGGCAGAAGCAGGAGGTTGGCGTGCTAGACACAACCATTACAACCAACTTGCCAGTTTAGTCAGAGACGGGTTAGCCTCAATCGGAATTAAACCCCTACTTCCTCTTGGCAGTTCATCCGTTGTCTTGAATGCCTACTACTTACCAGACGGTTTCAGCTATGAAGAATTTCACGACCAACTGAAAGCACGAGAGTATATCATTTATTCTGGACAGGGAAATTTAGCTCAATCAATTTTTCGAGTCTCGACTATGGGAGCTATTACCCAAGCCGACATGGAACGCTTTGTTGGCGTTGTTAAGGAAATTATTCGGTAAACTGACTTGAAGCGTAAGTTTTACCCCACCCTAACCCTCCCCTTGTAGAGGGGAGGGAACCGGATTTTTCTTGTTTCCCCCCTTTACAAGGGGGGATTAAGGGGGGTAATTCGACTTGTGTGTAAACCAGAGAGGTTATTCTCCCTACTCCCCATTCCTTAAATACTGTGCGATCGCATTTACCAGTGGGAATCATAACAAACAGATTTACCACAGTAAATAACCAATGGCTTACCAAAATATTACAGGCTCCCTTTCCCCAGCAGATATTCAAGAAATTAAAGCAGCGTTTGCGACTATCCAAGCGAAGATGCCTTTTCTCGTAACCCTGAGTGTAGAAGAACGACGCAAGTTATTTAAGATGGGCGATAAAAGCCTAGCTTTCGTCAATACCAGCCTGACTGCGGCCCAGTCTAACCGAGATATTCTCCCAGCCAGCTTTGATGTAGATGAATTTGTGCGGGATTATCAATTAGCAATCACACTTACTGAGCTTTTGATTGGATTGCGACAACTGACAGAACAA
Organism: Nostoc sp. DedSLP04; assembly: GCF_034530775.1. Lineage (NCBI taxonomy): Bacteria > Bacillati > Cyanobacteriota > Cyanophyceae > Nostocales > Nostocaceae > Nostoc > Nostoc sp. DedSLP04. Next base: position 106,922 of record NZ_JAVRCL010000023.1, read on the forward strand.
GTAGATGATACCTTAATGGCTGTCGGTAGCGAAGCAATGGGTAGCAGCTTGACAGTTTATGATTACGTCAAGACAGCTGCTAAGAAAACTCCAGGGTTAAAAAGTCTTGCCGAACAGTTAGGCGATCGTTTTAAGGCTATTAAAAGTAAACCTGCTAAAGCTGCTTCTGGTTCATAGGCTTTAAACCTCGCGGGAGAGTCTTTAGGGATTTCCAACCAATAAATTATTCAATCTTGTGGGGCGGGCATCTTGCCCGCCTTTAGCTATGGGCGGGCGAGACGCCCACTTCACAAGAATTATTTGAGTCCTTTTTTATTTGAAAGTTCTTTAATACTCGCGGGAGAGTCTTTGATACTCGTGAGCGAGTGTTTGATACTCGTGCGAGAGTGTTTGATACTCGTGGACGAGTCTTTTATACTCGTGAGCGAGTCTTTGATCCTCGTGGACGAGTCTTTTATACTCGCGCGAGAGTCTTTTATACTCGCGCGAGAGTCTTTTATACTCGTGGACGAGTGTTTGATACTCGCGGGCGAGTCTTTGATCCTCGTGGACGAGTCTTTTATACTCGCGCGAGAGTCTTTTATACTCGTGGACGAGTGTTTGATACTCGTGGACGAGTGTTTGATACTCGCGGGCGAGTCTTTTATACTCGTGAGCGAGTCTTTTATACTTGTAAATGCAGATCGTCTACTACTTGTTGATACCAAATTGCATTCTCAATCAGGAATTACGGATTGCAAGGTTGTTATTATACTCATAATCGCGTCTAATCTGCCACCTTGCTCCAAACATGGTAACAACTCCCCGCCACCGCAGCAAGCCTTCTCGCTTTATTCTTTATGCTTTAGTTTTCATCCTTTCTTTCCTCCTTTGTCTACCTTGGGTTAGCGCCAAAGAAACCCCCAAACCCAAACCCCAAGATTGGCAGATTAACGGTATAGTAGCAGCCCTTGACGACAGCTACGACCGAGTGAAGCAATATGCTTTTGACAAATTAGCTGCATATGAGCTAAAAGACTTGAAAACCGTAGTTAAGAAACCGGAGAAAATTGTACAGAAAGTTGCCAACATCCTCAAGGATGAAAAGGTTAAGTCATATGTTCGTGGCAGTGCGACAGAGGCATTAAGCAACTTCGGGCAGGCGGCGGCTCAATACATTCCTGACATCTTCAACTTTCTCAAGGATGAAAAGGTTATTTCAGATGTTCGTCGCAGTGCGGCAGTGGCATTAGGCAACTTCGGGCAAGCGGCAGCGAGATACATCCCTGACATCCTCAACATCCTCAAGGATGAAAAGGTTGACAAGTATGTTCGTAGCAGTGCGGCAGTGGCATTGAGCAACTTCAGGCAGGCGGCAGCGAGATACATCCCTGACATCCTCAACATCCTCAAGGATGAAAAGGTTG
>NZ_JAVRCL010000024.1:0-108315 GCF_034530775.1 Nostoc sp. DedSLP04
TTTTCTTTTAATCCTTTTATTCAGAATACTCGGAAAGTGACAGAAGAGGGGTATAAGCCAAAAACCTTGTAGAGACATAGCACTGCTACGTCTCTACAAGGGTTTCGGATAACGCATATTTAATTTCTGGATATGACCTTCTCAGCAACGCCTGAACTCAAATTAAAATCGCTGCCCAATTCCCAGATGCACTTTGCTTTCTCCCTGGTCGTTAATGCCATAGTCAGCCCGAATTAAGCCTAGTGGTGAATTTAATCGCACTCCCGCCCCATAACTAAAACCATAACCTGGTTTATCCCGTACACCTGCCGGATCTCCTAATACAGTATCACCAGAACCTAAATCTGAGGCGAAGTCGGCAAACAATACACCGCCTACGATTGGTAAGACGGGAAAACGATATTCTGCGGAAGCCAACACGTAACTGCGACCACTGCCAACTTCTCCAGAATCGTAACCGCGCACTGAGTTGGAACCACCCAAGTTAAAACTTTCGTAGGGCGGTAAATTTCCAAGGACGGTACCAGCTTGGACATTCACCGCAAATACTTGTGGCTGTTTGCTGTTAAATAACTGCACTGGTAAATATTGGCTGTAGTTGGCTTTGAGACGATTGAGGGAAATATTACCTTCGCCGATGGGTATAGATTGTTCTGTACTCAGACTTAGAACGGAACCTTGAGTTGGATTGATGGGATTATCTCGTTTATCTTTGGTGGCGGTGAAGGATACGGTAGTTAGGTCGTCAATACCAGTTCCACTCGCAGAGAGGGGATTGCCCTGAACGTCAGTAGGGGTAATATTACCTTGGCGATCGCGAATACTAGTTCGGGTATAGTTTAATCCTAATGAGGTATTCCAATCGTCAATTGGTCGCTGCAAGCTGACACCACCGCCAATTTGACCTTCTCGCACTTTATCGCCGTTAGCTAGCTTAATCTTGTCATCAAAGGTTTCCGAAAGTTCCTGACTACGAAAACCATTTACAGTGTAGCCCAAGCGATCGGGGTTAGTTATTCGATAGGGGCTAATAAATTTGGTATTAAATTGTAAGTCTCGGCTACTTACCCCAACATTCACACCTAAAGTATCATTAACACCACCGACATTCTGATCTTGATAGCTGATTGTACCTACCAATCCTTGATCGGCATTGTAACTTCCACCTAAGTTAACACCACGCGCCCCAGTTTCTTTGAGTTGGTAGACTAAATCAAGTTTTGTCGCATCACCTTCTAAAGCAACATTCACAGTTTCAAATAAACCTGTACGATATAGCTGTTGAATGTCTTGTTTAACGACATTTTCTTGGAAAATTTGACCGGGTTTCAACTTGAGTTGTTGTTGTAAGAAATCTGCTTTGGTGCGTCCTCCGACGGGATTTCCCTTGCTATCAAGGGTTTTACCCTCATCGTTGACAAAGCGAAATTTGATATCACTCACCAAACCTTCAGCGACATTCACAGTGAGAATGCCTTGAGAACTGGGTTTAATTGATAGCACCCGCGCTAAGTTATAACCATTGTCGGCGTACCACTTGTTAATTTGTGCTACTGCTTGTTGCAATCCACTGGGACTAATAGTGGTTCCAATCTGAGATTGCAAACGTTGTTGAGCGACTTGATAGGTAAGTACTTTAGCACCAGATAATTGTAGCGATCGCACAATCACTGGTTGAACTTGGTATACTACATTCAATCCAGCCTGAGTGCTAAAGCTATTCACACTGACACTACTAAATAAACCTGTATTTAAAATTGCTGTTACATCTCTTTGCAGCTGGCTTTGACTGGTTTCTCCACCCACCTGGGTTTTTATTACCTGGCCAATGATTTGCTGTAATTCTTGATTGGCTCCCACCACCCGTACATCTGTAGCTCTGACTACCAAATCGCTTTCAGTAGCAGGAGTTTTGGGGGATGAAGGGGAAAAAGAGGGAGTGGGAAGAAGCGTTACTGATGAATTTCCCTTGTCTGTTGATTTTAAGACTACTGGGGAATTTTTGTTTGCACCTGTTTGCACGGCGACAGGATTTTGGGAAAATTGTTGTGCAACTATAGTTTCTGGGGAAGCAATTGTCTCTACCCGTGCGGGAGTGTCTTCAATTATCGGTACCACCAAGTTACCAGCTTTTGCAGTTGGAGTAAGGGTTTTAGCAGGTGCAGCCGTTGCTTGCTGAGTAATATTGCCAGTAGCTAATGTAGCTAATGTAAAAATTGCAGTAGCAGAAACTCGCATAAATATTTAACCTAATTAACTGGGAGTTATACTAATTTTGGATTTTAGATTTTAGATTTTTGATTAAAAGTATTGACCAAAAGGCTGTTCTAGAAATTTCAAACAATTACATTCCTATCCAAAATTGGTATTAGTTGTAGGGAAGTAAAGGAATAGGGAAATACTAACTTCCAGCTTCCTTGTCGATTTCTCTATTTATACCTCTTACCCAAACAGACAGTTAATTTTGATATTTTGTTTCTTATGAGTAATCTATCTCGGTCATCTTTAGCTTCTAACTCCCAATCCGCAACTTCTCCTTTGCGGTTACTTGTATTAAGTAATGGTCATGGGGAAGATGCGATTGCAGTTCGGATTTTGCAAGAACTCCAACGACAACCAAACCCACCAGAGATGTTTGCTTTGCCTCTGGTGGGTGAAGGACGTGCTTATGAACAGTTGGATATCCCCTTTATCGGTTCAGTCCTGAATATGCCTTCTGGCGGCTTTATTTATATGGATGGCCGCGAATTAGCGCGGGATGTACGCGGTGGTTTATTGCAACTTACCCTCAGCCAAATTAAAGCTATTCGCCGTTGGGTAAGTTCTCAAAAAAAATTAGGTAATAGAAGAGCGATTTTAGCAGTGGGAGATATTTTGCCGCTGTTGTTTGCAACATTTAGTGGCGCTAATTATGCTTTTGTCGGTACGGCAAAATCTGAATATTATGTGCGAGATGAAGCTGGATTATTACCACGAAAATCTAAAGACGCGGGTTGGGAAAACTTTTCTGGTTCAGTTTACCATCCTTGGGAACGTTGGTTAATGAGCCGTCGTCGCTGTAAGGCTGTGTTCCTGAGAGATGCGCTGACCACAGAAACATTAAAACAATGGCCAATTCCAGCTTTCTATTTGGGTAATCCGATGATGGATGGTCTAGAATCGAGGTTTTCACGCCAACAATTTTATAGTCAGAATATCCAACAGCAAGAGACAGTTCGACCTTTTGTAGTGACTCTTCTTCCTGGTTCTCGTCCGCCAGAAGCATACGCCAACTGGGAAACAATTATGATTGCTGTATCTGCATTGATGACAAGTTTTCAACAGCGAGATTCAATCTTTTATAGTTCTAACAAAGTAGTGTTTTTAGGTGCGATCGCTCCTGGTTTAGACTCTAATATTTTATCCCAAAGTGTACAATCCCAAGGCTGGCGCGCTGAATCAGCATCTCCTATCAAACTAAGCGATCCAAATGTCTTGACATTTAAACAAAGAAATGCTTATCTGCTATTAACACAACAAGCCTATAATGATTGCTTGCATTTGGGAGATTTAGCGATCGCAATGGCAGGTACAGCCACAGAACAGTTTATCGGTTTAGGCAAACCTGCGATCGCAATTCCCGGTAATGGCCCACAATATAACCTTGGCTTTGCTGAATCTCAAAGTCGTCTACTGGGATCGTCTTTGATTTTAATCGATCGACCAGCAGATGTAGCGAAGGTTGTACAATCCCTATTCAAAAACCCTGATAATTTGCAAATTATTACAGAAAATGGTGGGCGACGCATGGGTAAACCGGGAGCAGCACTACGTATTGCTAATTGCTTGCGGGAAAAATTGGGATAATGGGCAGTGGGTATGGGGCATTGTGGCAGGTTATTCTCCTTATCCCCTTTGTCCCCTCATCTCCCTTGTCCCTAATTCCTCACGCCACCAACCCAGAACGTAAGGCCCTCACAGCAGCTTGGGTACGGTCATCAGCACATAGTTTATTTAGAATATTACGAACATGGGTTTTTACAGTACCAACTGTAATGTAAAGTTTCTCGGCAATTTGACCATTACTACACCCAGCTACAATCAACTCTAGGATTTCCAGTTCCCGTTGAGTCAGAGGGTATGTTTCCAAAACTTGCTCGTATTCTGTCGCCAGCGCTTCAATTTTTACAGTCTTCGGCTTGTCAGAACCTTGACTTTCTCCAGGAATACCTTGGCGCATCTTCCGCAATACCACGTTGGCAATTGCCGGATCGATCCAAGAGTTACCGCCGTGAGTTGCTTGAATTGCCTCAGTTAATTTACTGATGCTGGTTTCTTTCATATAATAAGAATCAGCGCCAGCTGCAAAAGCTGCAAGTACAGCATCCTCTGTATGATCCATTGTCAAGATCAGAATCTTTGTAGTAGATTGCCCATTTTCAGCCTGGGAGCGTTTGAATTTCCGAGTGAGTTCGATGCCATCCATGTCAGGCAAGCCGATATCTACTACCGCTACATCTGGCTTTGCCGTTTCTAAAAGTTTTAACCCTTGAGTAGCATTTGCCGCTTCCCCAATTACTTTCAATGCACTATGAGACTGTAATGCTGCTCGTAGCCCCATTCGCGTTAAGTCATGATCTTCAATTAAAATAATACTAATTTCATTCATTGCTACACTCACTCTTGCGCTGTTTGCATCTTTCAAAATATTGCCTTTTGTAACTATTATCTATTATTTTCCCAAACTCAAGATAGATGATATTTCAACCTGTCTGCATCCACCGATAGAAATAACAAGTAGCCAAAATTTTTACATTTAGATAGAGGACAAATCTAGCTGGAGATATATAGATACTTACACAAAAAGTATGAAATATTGAAACGAATGCCAAATTGCTGTTCCTTGCTGATAATTCAGCTTTGAATTGTCATGTTGCATCCGTTAATTACTATTATTTTGGAGCAAACTTTAAAAAAAGCTTACGAAAATGAAAAAATTACACCGTGTGAAAGTTGCTTTACGAGAAAGTAAAAGATGGTTGGGAACGATTTTTAATCAAACCTTTGGATTCATCCGATTGATAGAGCCAATAGAGATCGTCATAGAAGGAAGGGAATCAGCCAGCGTTAAAATTTTCTGAAATCATAAACAACAAAGTAATTAGTAGTCCTTTGTAACGAACTTATCCGTCTGACTTTTCACAGGATATAATACAAGCCGCTCTGTGCGAACCTCTTCCCTTTTAGGTTTTGAATTTTTGCCTAACTTTTGTCGGGAACCTTTCTTCGGAATTAAACTTTGGTAATTTTGCGAACATCTATAAGTTCAATATAGCTGGATAAATACTAACACAGATGTGGCGATCGCTAAGAAAATTGTCGAATTTTCAGGAGGTAGGATTACTTCAGATTCACAAATAGGTATAGATAGTACTTTTTTATTTATTTAGTCTAACTAACCTGATAGTAAAACTGTTCAAGCTTATGGTACACGATAATGGGATGCAACTCTCACCAATGACTGACGACGGTGGCTTCCTCACTCATCTACAATTGTTTTAAGCTTGGTAAAGTATTTTATTTTACTTTATATCAGTGGTGTCTGGTTGTTAATTACTAATTTTTGCAGGACATTGGTCATTTGTTAGGAGTTTAGTTACCATCTGGTAAATTAACCAGATTGAATATCCAACAGACTCAATTCAACCCAAGGAAAGACTCGAAGGAGCGACCGACATACTACTAACGGAGGATAAGGAAGTTAATGCGATCAATGTCAAGCAGGTATTAAAGTGGTCTTATGCAAAATATCTTAATCAATCAAATTACAGGTTTTAGATGAAGGGAAATCTTATATTCTTTAGTTGGATAATCTAAAAAGATAAAAGATAAATATTATACATCAACCTATGTTTGGCGGCGAAAATTAAAACCGATGGAAGAGACGCTGAAAATTTTGGTTGTAGACGATGACGAAGTAGACCGGATAGCAATCTGTTCTGCCCTGACTAAAGCAGGTGTTCAGATAGAACTGTCTGAAGTAGGCAATGGTAATGAAGCATTCTCTGTCTTAAGCATTACTACTTACGATTGTGTTTTCCTCGACTATCGTTTACCAGATCGGGACGCACTAACCTTGATTCAACAGCTACGTTCTTCAGAAATTAAAGTTCCTTTAGTAGTTTTAACTGGTCAAGGAGATGAACAAATTACTCTCGAATTATTGAAAGCTGGTGCTACAGACTATCTCTCTAAGTCTAGAATATCCCCAGAAAGTTTGTCGCAAGTTTTACGGAGTGCGATTCGGATTTATCAAGCACAAATGCAGGTCGATTTGGCAAACCAGCACCTTAGAGAAACTCATGAACAACTCATTTGTAAGAACCAAGAATTGGAGAGACAACAGCAACAGATTCAAATGCAAAACTTCAAGTTATTGGAGGCATCACGTCTAAAATCACTTTTTTTGGCAACTATTTCCCACGAACTTAGAACGCCGATGAATGCGATTATTGGTTTTTCACAAATACTCTTGCGTCCTAAATTCGGTCAACTAACGCACCAGCAAGCAGATATGGTTGAGCGCATTTTGAATAATGGGAAGCATTTACTGATGCTACTCAATGAAGTTCTCGACTTTTCCAAGCTGGAGGGAGGAGGATTAGATTTAAAGGCAGAAAGATTTGATATATCAAAGGTAATCAATCTCGTTGTCAGTGAAATGCGTTCCCTAGCTGATGCTAAAAATCTTTCATTGTTAGTACAAACCGATTTGCAAAATCCTTTGATATTTAACGATCCAGTTCGTGTCAAACAGATTTTGATTAACTTGCTTTCCAACGCCATTAAATTCACAGAGTCTGGTGAAATCTGGGTTGAGGTTAAGGAACTACCTGGAAACCGAGTAGTAATTATCGTTCAAGATACAGGTATAGGCATAGCTCCCAGAGATTTTAAACATATTTTTGAAGCATTTCGGCAAGTAGATCAAACTATCACTCGCAAATATCCAGGTACAGGTCTGGGTTTGGCAATTATAGATTCGCTAGTGCGAATGATGGGCGGTAAAATATTTCTTGAGAGTAAATTGGGGGTGGGTTCAATGTTTAAAATTGAATTGCCACGTCAAATTACATTACCGACTGTAGCCGCAAATGCTCCAGCTTCACAGTTAGATAACGATGATTTTTTTTCTCCTGCGCCAAATCCTCATCAGTCATCTTCTCAAGCCAGAAAAGCACCAATAGAATATCCTAAATTTAAAAATTACTTCCAGAAAAACTGATAAAAATTTATAAATCATGTCTGTAGTTGAAAATAATAAAATTTATCGGATATTAGCAGTTGACGACACTCAAGATAATCTGATTTTGGTTCAAGCCATTTTAGAAAGTGAGGGGTATGAAATTGATTTGGCTTCAGATGGAATAAAAGCTTTACGGAAAATTGAGCAATCTCCACCCGATCTGATTCTGTTAGATGTAATGATGCCGGGGATAGATGGCTATGAAGTCACACGTCGGATTCGGAATAACCCTGCAATTTCTTATATTCCAATTCTATTAATTACAGCCTTTCATCAATCCAGCGTTGTCGAAGGTTTGGATGCTGGTGCTGACGATTTTATTCGTAAACCATTTGATACTGATGAACTACTAGCAAGGGTGCGATCGCTATTACGTCTCAAGCACAGTCTGGACGAACAACAAAAAATGGCCCGCCAACGGGAAGATTTTGTTTCCCGTCTGACTCATGATTTACGAACTCCCCTAGTAGCCGCCGATCGCATGTTGAATTTGTTTGAAATGGAAACATTCTGCAAAATTTCGCCGGAAATGAAACAAGCGATCGCAGTCATGATTCGCAGTAACCAAAATCTGATGGAAATGGTCAACACCCTATTAGAAGTGTATCGCTTCGAGGCGGGTAAAAAAACCTTGAATTGGGAGGAATGCGATTTATGTGAGATAGCTCAAGAAGTAGTCAGCGAACTAAGTCCTCTAACTAATGAAAAAGGCTTGACTCTGGAAATTGATACCCATCAATTAGATCCACTGAGTCCAAACGCTGCTATTATCATGGGCGATCGTTTGGAATTACGGCGAGTGTTAAACAACCTGATTGCAAATGCCATCAAATTTACAGATACAGGAGGCATAACAATCCGCATTTATGAAACATCATCTAATCCAGGAGATCCAGATTCGGTAATACTTGAGGTAGAAGATACAGGATATGGAATTGCGCCAGAAGATCGGGCAACAATTTTCGAGCGATTTCGCCAAGGCAGAAATAAACGCTCGGGTAGTGGCTTAGGACTACATCTATCCCACCGCATTATAGAAGGGCACGCAGGAACTATCAAGGTCGCGTCTGAAGTAGGGAAAGGTAGTTTATTTACTGTGCAACTACCTAAAAACACTTAAGTTTGTCTCCTTCACCACCGATTATTTTGTGGATATCTCCCAAGAAATTACATTTAATTTTGGATGTATTTTGATGCACCCAGCAAAAATAAAATTAGCTTAAATTATTTAGTTTAAATTATATAGATTAATTACAGCAGCATTTGAAGGTTAATTCAATCCAAATATTGCCAGATAACTTGCCTCTTCCAATATTTGTATACTCCCAACGGTAGATGTATTGCGCGACTAAAATAACTAAATCTACTTTTGTATCATTCTATAGATAGTAGAAATAACTATTTTACAAAGTTATTATTCAACCTATTAATGCCTGAAAAACGTGTATGCACCCTGGAATCATAACCCAGGGTCTTTTTTATAAAAACCTAGATAATCATCATTTTTTCATCATTGACTACTGTCCATGTCCACCCTATTAAGAGTTGAGGGTGGATATGGACAGCAGTTAAAAAGGATTATAAAGTAAACTAAAATACAGACCGTTTTCTTGTAATGTTCTGTCATTTGAGTCAACAGATACTAAAGGAATACCCCAGTCAAGACGAACGGTGAAGCGATCGCCCTGTGCCCAACGCAACCCCAGACCAACAGCAGCTAAAGTATTGCGATCGGGATTCTCTTTACCAGAACTGTTCCAGCCAACACCAAAATCCACAAAGGGGATAACCTGTAAGATGCTATTTATCTGAGGTAAGCGCAGAATCGGTACTTGAACTTCCGCAGAAACAAAAGTACCATTATCCGTCAGCAGATAATCTTGACGGTAGCCGCGAATGCTATCCTGCCCACCTAAGCCAAACTGCTCTATAGGCAAAAGTGTTGTAGATGCAAGTTGCGTATTTAAACGTAATAATAGTAAGGTTTCAGGAGCTAAAAGGCGGGCCCACTGTGCTTGCCCTTGCCAAGCAAAAAAACGGCTATCAGGAGCATCTTGATTAACCGTGGCATTCAACACATCTATGCCCAAACTGAATTGAGAGCGTAGGGCGATGACTTCCCGACTGTTACGACTCGTCCATTCTTGAAAAAATCGCAACGCAGATACCCTGGTGCGTCCCTCTTCATCAGCACCAGGCGAAAGTAGAGAAGGGGGAAACCCTCCTTCGCTCTCTTTTTGTAGTTTCCATGAGATATCACTTTCGCGCCGGGAGGCTGTCAACCCAAGAGCGAACTCTTGTGTAGGAGTTTGAATTATGGGCTGGCGGAATGTCAGTTCGTAGTAGCGAGAAGCTGATTCGATATCTAAAGTGTCGAAAGGAGGCTCAATAACATTGCTCGACGTAGTGCCATAGTTAAAGGTAAGCGTTCCGTTGCGGGGATTAAGAGGCAATGTGTAACTAGCGTCAAAGGAGTTGCTACCATCAGTATTGGTGTAGCCTACACTCAGACCATCTCCCAATCCAAGTAAGTTGGCTTCATTCAATCTTAACCCGCGTCGGAAACTGCCAACACTAGGCGATCGCCCATTATCAAGAACTATTTGACCGCTAAAGGTTTTTGCCTCACTGATTTTAACTTCTAAAAGACTCGTACCCGTTTGCGATCCTGCTGAGAGTTCAGCAGTCACGTTTTTAATCAAAGGATTAAGTTGCAAAAGTTGCAGGGCTTCTAATAAACGCTGGCGATTCAGAGGTGGTGATGTTGCGATTGCTAGTCGGCTACGGACATAATTCGGATTCAGCCGCCGAGTCCCAGTTACCTGAATATCTTCTAATTTACCTTCGACCACCTGAATTTTAAGAACACCAGATTGGATTGTTTGAGGTGGAATATAAGCACCAGAAGTAATGTAACCATTTTTGACATATAGCTCGGTGATTTTAGAACGTGCTTGATACACTTGGGTCAGTGAGATCGGTCGTTTGGTAAATTCAGCAGTGGCTTTGGCTAATTCTTGGGCACTGAAAACTGTGCTACCAACGACTTCAAAGCGTTCAACAACAATAGTTTGAGGAAAGTTGCCAGGGAGTGGTGTATCAGGTGTAGGAGTTGGGGCAGAGGGTGGAAGTAGTTCTGCTGGTGGGGGGAGTGGCTGTGGCACTTCCGGTGAGGGAAGTGGTGAAGGTGTTGTGGGTGGTTGGATATCCTGTGGTGGTGGAATTTGTTGTGATAGGATGAAATCACCACTTGGTAATTGTGTAGTATCAACAGCCTGAGCTTGCAGTGGACTTAAAAATGTACTGCTAAGTAATAGAAACATACTCAGCGGTAAGCAGGACACTATAAGATTCTGAGGGTATTTATCAATCATCGCACTGGACTATTTTTGTCAGTAACTATGGGATTATACGGGGACTGCTTCAGATGTGAATCTTACTTCATCTTTTGTCGTTAAAGTTGATGTCTTGAGCAAATCGCAATTTAAAAGCTAAATCATCTGGTGATTGCAGACTTAAAAGTATTAATGAGATATCTGGTGAAATTAAATTAATTATGCGTTGCCCAAAATCCTTGGTAAGCAAAATTTATGTAGTCAAAGGCTTTCCGTACCACTACGTGGAAGCAAACTATGCGTAGTATCTCCGTGCTTTTTTTACAGTTTAAATCTGATACCAAATTTCTGATGAGAGTGTGCTGCAATCAGTAGACGTCTTGCAAAAGTAACTTTTGCCTTGAAGTTGGGGAAAGGTGAAAGGTTAAAGGGTAAGGGAAAATTCCATCCTTTCCCCTTTACCCCCAAGAGTGCAAAAGTGCTTTTTGCAAGAGGTCTACTCCATACCACTTTCCTTAAACATTCCCATCAATTTACGTTTACGAGCGTGAGTTTGCATCAAGTTTTCCCGATAGCTTAACCAGTCAGCTTTCTTCCCAGATTTCAGGTAGGCATTACGCGCCTTTTTCAACCATTCAACCGCGTAATAATAGTATTCGGCTTTACCTGCATCCATAATCTTTTCGGCACGGCGACGAGCATTAGCAATTACCCAACCAGGATTATGAGGAATAGCAGCATCCATGACTCGGTGAATTAACTCTGAACGATCGGAACTTAGTTCGCTAGCGATCGCAATTGCATCATCAATTAGCCCTTCATACAAGAATATATCCACCTTGGCTGATTCTGTTCCCCAACCATTACAAGTACGGACAATTCTCAGCAGGTCTGTTTTGACACTTTCCCAGTTTTCCCCAGCCAATTCTGCCATCTTTTGGTAATCCACAAAGCAGGGCTTCATTTGAAAAGCCGCCTTGATTGCTGATAAAGCAGCTTCACTATTACCTAATTTAATAGCTAAATCACTTGTCCAAATTGCCAATTCATACTGACAATTACCCGGTAAATTTAATCCACTCTCGGCTATATCTAGTGCTTGCTGTAATGCTCCCTGAACGCTGAGTGTTTTCGCTAGGGCAAAGGCTTCTTCCATTGAGTTCATCTGGGTTTGAGCAGCATCAATTGCTTCTTCCACCCTGCCTAAACGCCCCAACATTGTCAGATATTGCTGGGTTTGCCCTTCCGCTTCTGCTAAATACAGGTATTCTTGATAACGTTCTTGACGTTCGAGAATTTTCAGGCGAATTAATGCCAAATCATCAGCATAATCTGGTACGTCTTCTTCCCATGCTCCCCTTTCAGTAATGTTACCTTGGAGAACTTGTACCAGTGGCGGATAATCCCAACCTTGGCGTAAAGCCTCCATAACTAGACCAAAATCAGCATTCCACTCATCTTGCCAAGCTTCCAAATTTATTTGAATATCAACTTTTTCTTCTGGAGTAAGTTCGGCGATTAGAATTGCTTCACACCAAGCATTATTTAATTCGCCGACAACTTCATCATTTTCAGCGCCGTATTCGGCAACATCATCCCAATTTTCCGCACAGGTAGAGGTAATCGCCTCCAAAATAGCGATCGCATTTTCACCTTCTCCCCGTTCGCTAAAATCTACCGCAGTTTGCACTACACTCAGCAAATCTTCGCCAATCGGGTCATCTTCGTATCCCTCCTCAAAGTAGCGCACGGTATCCTTGAGAATCTGCCGTACTTGCCGCCGAAAGGGAGCCGGATCGAGAGTATTGCGGCGCACGAATTTTATGGTTGTTTGATTGTCAGCAGGATTCGTCATCCAACTTACATGACGGTCAATCGCCTCAATTAGGGGGGGGTATTCCGCTACCAACTCTTGCAGTAGCCTTTGAGTTTCGATATAATTCAGGCGATTTAGTAGTTCTTCCAGGGTGGGGCGCTGCTCAATATTTTCTGAGTTACGCGCACAAACGAGCATCGTCGCTACAATGTGTTTGCACCAACCTTCATAGTTGTAGGCACAGGTGCATTTTACTGAGGTTAACCCACTGCTATCGAAATTCAGGCTGACATGATAAGGTCTAGCTTCAGTGCCTACAACATCTGCCTGAAGCAGATGACCGCGTTGGATAACGGCATTAACAGCACCAGCGTTATAATATGCCTCGCCTCGCTGGAAAGATTTGGCGTTGGCATGACGGCGGATAGTAAATTCACTAATTTGGGGAATAGACATCGAGCGATCGCCTGCGTAAATCTTCTGGATCAATCCTAAATCCAGCTTAGTGTTACGCTAACGCGCTGTAAAGAAAAAGGTGTGGCGATTCTGAATGAGACTGCAATTTCTATTCATTAACTAGCTCAGAACTGGAAATAAGTTTCATTGTCCTGCAAATACTCACTTAATTTATTGTCGCTTTTCTGGGAAAACCAACCCATATAATGAAAATATCCATATTTTCGCCAGAAGTGAGTGAATCATAATTTGAGTTAGCAATACCCAAACCTGAAATCAGTGAACAGTCAACAGTAAACAGTCAGGGTAATGTAAGGTAAGGGATTTAGAGTTCAGCGATAAAACTGATAACTGATAACTGTTAAAAGGGTTGCGCTGATTGTCGGTCAAGTTGAGAATAAATAGGCGAAGCAGACGGGGAAACTAACGTGAGTCAAGGATATGATTACGATTTAGTAATTATCGGCGCTGGTGTAGGCGGACATGGCGCAGCCTTACACGCCGTAAGTTGTGGTTTGAAAACAGCAATTATTGAAGCTGCTGATATGGGAGGAACCTGTATTAATCGGGGCTGTATTCCTTCTAAAGCGCTGCTGGCAGCATCTGGACGTGTGCGGGAGTTACGCAATGCCCACCACCTCAAGTCACTGGGAATTCAAATTGGTAGCGTAGAATTCGATCGCCAAGCGATCGCCAATCATGCTACCAATCTTGTCTCGAAACTTCAAGGCGACTTAACCAACAGTCTCAAGCGTCTAGGGGTCGATATCATTAGAGGCTGGGGAAAAATCGCTGGCGCGCAAAAAATCTCTATTACTGGAGACGGCGGTGAAAAAACCATTACAGCCAAAGACATTATCCTTTCGCCAGGTTCAATTCCTTTTGTGCCTCCAGGGATTGAAGTAGACGGTAAAACTGTCTTTACCAGCGACCAAGGTGTGAAATTGGAATCGCTACCAGAGTGGGTAGCAATTATTGGTAGTGGTTACATCGGCTTAGAATTTTCTGATATTTACTCAGCTTTGGGTTGTGAAATCACTTTGATTGAAGCCCTAGATCAGTTAATGCCAGGATTTGACCGCGATATTGCCAAACTTGCCGAACGGGTGCTAATTACTCCCCGCGATATTGAAACAAAAGTCGGGATATACGCCAAAAAAGTCATTCCCGGTTCACCTGTGGTAATTGAGTTAGCAGATTTCAAAACCAAGGAAGATATAGATGTCATTGAGGTAGATGCTTGTTTGGTGGCTACAGGACGCATCCCAGCGACCAAAAATCTTGGTTTAGAGTCTGTGGGTGTGGAACTCGATCGGCGGAATTTTATTCCAGTAGACGATCGCATGGCAGTACTATCAGCAGGTGAAGTCGTACCGCATTTGTGGGCAATTGGCGATGCTAATGGGAAGATGATGTTAGCACATGCGGCTTCTGCTCAAGGCATCATCGCGGTAGAAAATATAGTTGGGAGGGAAAGAATAGTAGACTATCGCAGCATCCCCGCAGCAGCATTTACCCACCCAGAAGTCAGCTATGTAGGCTTAACTGAAACAGCAGCTAAGGAGTTAGGACAAGCCGAAGGGTTTGAAATTGCCACAAGTAGGAGTTACTTCAAAGGAAATTCCAAAGCGTTGGCAGAAAATGAAGCTGACGGTATTGCCAAGGTGATATATCGCAAAGACACCGGAGAAGTCTTGGGCGTCCACATTTTCGGACTGCACGCCTCAGACTTAATTCATGAAGCCTCAGCTGCGATCGCCAACCGTCAATCTGTGCAAAGTCTCGCACATCTAGTTCACGCCCACCCGACACTCTCAGAAGTCCTGGACGAAGCTTATAAACGAGCCATTTAGTCATTTGTCCTCTGTCATTTGTCCTTTGTCAATAAACAAGGACAAATGATCAATGACAAATGACCAATGACTAATGACAAATGACCAATGACTAATGACTAGTGACTAATTATGCAAATCCGTCGCCGTTCACCTAACCCAGCTATTTCCGTGTCCATGTTACGTTATCAGGCTGCCGTACCTGATGCAGCGCCAAACAATATTTTGGAAGAAATTGTCTGGCATAAAGAAGTAGAAGTTGACCAAATGCGTGAAAGGCTGCCTTTACGGGAATTGCAACATCAAGCACTCTCTGCGCCACCAACCCGTGATTTTGTTGCCGCTTTGCGTCAAGGTAAGACAAAGCCAGCATTGATTGCCGAAGTGAAAAAAGCTTCACCTAGTAAAGGCGTTTTACGAGCAGATTTTGACCCAGTAGCGATCGCCCTGTCTTATCAGCAAGGAGGTGCTAGTTGTCTTTCTGTGCTGACAGATGTCAAGTTCTTTCAAGGTAGTTTTGACAATTTAGCCAAAGTCCGGGCTGCCGTAGATTTGCCCCTACTGTGTAAAGAGTTTGTCATCTATCCTTACCAGATGTACTTAGCGCGGGTTCAGGGTGCAGATGCTATTTTGTTGATTGCAGCTATCCTGAGCGATCGAGATTTGCAATACTTCCTGAAAATTGCTAATAACCTGAAAATGGCAGTTTTGATTGAAGTCCATAGTTTGGCAGAACTTGACCGGGTGTTAGCCTTAGATGGAGTCTCCTTAATAGGTATCAATAATCGCAATTTGGAAGATTTCTCTGTCGATCTGCAAACTACTTGCCAACTTTTGGCTGCAAGAGGTAGACAATTGCAAGAGAAAAATATCCTTGTTGTCAGCGAGTCAGGACTACACAACCCAGAAGATTTGAGTTTAGTGCTGACAGCAGGTGCATCTGCTGTACTCATTGGAGAATCTTTGGTAAAACAACCAGATCCCGGCGCTGCGATCGCTCGTATATTACCGAGGAATTTTTAAAATAAACACCCACCTGCCCTAAAAGGCGCAGGGCAACTGCACATAATAGTTAAGCAATTGGGCATACTATGCGTATACACGCAGCACTTTGCTATCAAATATCATCAATATCTTTGCCAAATCTTCATTGCTAATCAAACCAAAGCCATAAGCAACTAGTTATTTATTATGTAACAATTTATTAACAAGAAATAAACTGTAACTCATACAAAATCCCAAATATGAAATCAAAAGTTAACTTCATGGAGCAAATTCCTCTACCTTCGCCTATTCACTACGAACTTATACTTCAACTCTTAGAAAGACAAACTATGTTAGCAGTCAATGATAACCCAGATTTACGGCATCAGGTGAATCAGCTAATTATTACTCTCCGTAAAGCTGCTGTACAGCAAAAGCGACTAGAAGAAATTTGCGAGTTTTCCTCTGTAACTATCGATCACCGTTGGTCAATCAACCATCATAACGATAGCAAAGTTGTTGCCCCCGATTGAAAAAGATTGTCATCTTTATAAGATTTTAGTTCAGAGAAAGTTCATCTTGATTTAGACAAAACTGTAGATCGGTTAAAATAAAAAATTGATGAGATTCTCTCTCGAATTTGACGAAAGATGAAATACAACAGCATTGATGAACTCCTCAGAAATAATCAGGCTTGGGTTGCCGAAAAGCTAGCTCTAGATCCAACTTACTTTCAAGAATTATCTAACGGACAAACACCACCTTTTCTATACATTGGGTGTTCTGATAGTCGTCTGGCATTAACAAAATTTACCCGTACAGAACCAGGAGAGCTATTTGTACATCGTAATATTGCCAATCAAGTTTCTCTAACGGATATAAACTTTTTAGCCGTTTTAGAATACGCAATTTTACACCTAAAAGTGGAACACATTATCGTTTGTGGTCACTACGATTGCGGAGGAATTAAGGCAGCTTTAGAAGGGCGAACGATTGGAATTCTTGATAACTGGGTAAATCCAATTCGGGAACTGTATCTACAGAAACAAGAAGAAATTGATGCTTTGCCAACAAGAGAAGAACGTTTGAATCGCTTGGCAGAAATCAATGTTGTGGCGCAAGTAAAAAATATTTACCAAACTTCCATCATGCGTCAGGTACTCCATGAGCGAAAAGCGCCTATGGTTCATGGCTGGGTACTAGATATACACACTGGGTTAATCAAAGATTTAAACGTTTCAACTGTGCAATGGCAATTGCACATTTGCCCCTTGCTTTTAGAGTTTAGACTCTATGCCATGTTAACACATGAGAGTTAATTCGGTATTTTCAGCCACACCGAAGCCTGCATTATAGAGTTGATAAATCGTGTTTTTACAAATCTTATTTAGATATCGAGTTTTATTGGGCAGTGCTTACGTGTATTTAAAAAATAAAATAGTATTTTTAGAGTTTTTTGTTTATTAAAGTAATGTCAAGATCGGGTGATTACTGATAATAAAATCTAGCAATATAAGTTGGATTAAATGTCAGTGAAACTGAACATAAACAAGCATCAAATATTGACTTTTCTCTTTCAAGAGAACCTACAAACATTATAAGTATTAAGTAAATCTGATATTACGAATGAATATAGAACAGAAAATTTACTAATATTTTTTATAGAGGCAATTCATGAATTGCCTCTATTAGAATTAGTAACACCGATATGGATACGCTTAACCTACTCCGACAAAAAATTATTTCTTCGCAATTATCCACACTGCATGAATAATTCCAGGAATGTAACCAAAAAGCGTCAAAAGTATATTAATCCAAAAGTCTATACCAAAACCTACTTGTAAAAAAACTCCCAAAGGTGGCACGAAAATGGCACACAGAATCCGAACTAAATCCATTTAAACCTCCTGTTTATCTCAGAAAAGACAGCTTGTTGGCAAACTGATTCACCACTGTTCAAGCATATTTGTACATTTCAAAGATAACATTTCCTCTCTTCATCTAGATCGCGGTTTATATACGGTAAACCGCACTCAAGATTAGCCACCGCTAATTTTGACTTTGTAACCTAGCTTGGTCAAAATCTCAAGAATTTTCTGTTTGTGTTCGCCCTGAATTTCAATTTCGTTATCTTTAAGTGTCCCGCCTGTCCCACACTGGGTTTTTAACTGCTTCACCAAATCTGCTAAGGTTTCCGGTTTGGCTTGAAAACCGCTAACGACTGTGACGGTTTTGCCTTTGCGTCCTTTGCGGGAAGCTTGTACTTTCAAGTTTTGTTGTTGTGGGGGTAGTTCTGGAATTGGTCTTTCTGTGGCGGCGGAGTTGTCGTTGCCAAATTCACGGTAGACAAAGCTTTTGTCAGAAGATTGAGAATTGGAAGAAGACATAAATGAATGTTTAAGAAAAATTTCAAAAGCAGTGGAAAGTTCTACGCAACTATTCTACTGGGATACAATTTATAGGCTAACATTACACTTCCATACATCATAACCAAATTGACGTAATACTTGAATTAATCTTTCCTTCAGTAGAAAGTAGATTGAAATGGTTAAACTGATTCCAGAAAATGGCTTGTATATATCTATAATTCAACCTAATTTTACTTAAACCATCTCAAACTCTAATTGATGACTCTTGAGAAAATCATGGGTGAAATGATCCACCATATTTGTATCAGCCAGTTCCAAATTATAAAAATCCACAGCTTCATGGTCAAAATGAGGACCAGCGTGCCAAGTACCCTCATGTAGCTTGATAAAACAATTCCCCGGAATGCGGAAAGCAGCAATTTCTTCTAATGTTGGTTCACTCACATCATTATGAGGAGGACAAACTGCAATTAACCAATCCTTCCCTTCCAAAGAACCCAGACATTGAGTGCATTGCATATGGCGAGTAATTTTGTGGAACTTTCGTCCTATTTTCTCCAACCGCATAAGATAAAATCGTGGAATCCCGTTTTGCAGGTTTAACTGGGCATCTTCCCCATCGTAAGTTTTGCCATCAAGACTTGCAAAAATAACCTGTCCATAACGCCGAAAGTTTTCAGGAGTCACCCATTGCACTTGCAACTGTTGCACTGTCTTTGATGTGCTCATATCAAATCATTAAGAGAGATTATCTAAGTTTATTTTCGGCCATAATGACTGAATTTTACATAGTTATGATGGTGACTTCCTGAGTTTAAATGCCCTAAACTCTGAAAAAATAACCTCAGCTAGCTAGATAACTACGTACTTGTTCTTTTTGGCGCCGGAGGAGACTAAGAGCTTTTTGTTCTATCTGACGCACCCGTTCTCGACTAATACCCATGCGATCGCCAATCTGTGCTAAAGAAAGTTCATACCCATCCGTTAGACCAAAGCGCAGGGTTAATATTTCTCGCTGCTGGGGAGACAGCTTTGCCAATAAGTCTTGTAAGTCTTGGTGGAGAGATTCTTCAACGGCATAATCTTCGGGAGAAGGGCCATCATCCTCCAGTATGTCTTGCAATTCTGTATCTTGTTGTTCGCCAACTCGCGCCTCTAAAGAGAAGGGTTGACGAGCTAAGTACAAACACTCTCGAACTTGGCTAGGTGTCAAAGATAAGGCAGTGGCAATTTCAGCAGTAGTAGGAACGCGACCTAAGTGTTGAGATAATTCTCGCTGTACCCGTTTAATTTTGTTCAGTTTCTCAAAGACGTGGATAGGTAAACGAATTGTACGTCCTTGTTGAGCGATCGCCCGTGTAATTCCTTGACGAATCCACCAGTAAGCGTAGGTAGAAAACTTATAACCAAGGGCGGGATCGAATTTATCTACCCCTCGCTCTAAACCTAAAGTACCTTCTTGAATTAAATCCATAAATTCCAGATTACGGTGCTGGTATTTCTTTGCCACAGCTACCACTAACCGGAGATTAGCCTGAATCATTTTCTGCTTGGCCTGGTGTCCTAAATTTAGCTGTTGCTCTAGCACCTCCACACTTAACTCCACCCGATCTGCCCATTCTTGTAGCGTGGGTTCGTGGTTTAATTTGACAGCCAATTCTTCCTTAGCAGCTAATAAATTCATCATCTGCTGCACTTGTTGGGCAAAAATAACCTCTTGTTCGCGAGTCAACAAATCTACACGCCCGATCTCTTGCAGATAACTACGCACAATATCATCTGTAGATCGAGGCTTTTTATCTGCGGTTAAACTTTTTTTCTTCGTTTTTTGAACTTCGGTATGTGGAGATGTTAAGTTGCTCATGGTTATTTGCTCCTCTGTAACCTCATCAATTTATTGGTATCAAGTCTAGATATTCAGACCCACAGCCATTTCACACTGCTAATCATAGATATCTTGCAAAAGTACTTAACACCCCATCCTTTAATTTCCTTCCCACTTTTGGGGAAGGTAGACAAAGCTACGCTTTGGCGAGGTGGGTTTATTAGTTTGTAATTTATGCAAAAGGTCTAATCAATTTGCAACACTGATGAATTCTGGTCTATGATACATTACAAGTTAATTGTTGGAGATAATAAACCCAAAATCAACCTACCCCTTAATAATAACATCATCACCGATCACAAATCAAATACCTAAAGTATCATTAGCATATCCTTGGAAGTGATTACATTCCTCTATCATTGATTTTTGCATATTTTAAAATACAATTAATAATTAAATTTAGTCTAGTTATCCAATGCGTTTACTGTAAAAGTAAAAAATCCTGAGCCACAATTCTATTTTCTAAGAGATAAATTATTAATACCAATTTTTAAAATATCACAAAAACTTTATTTTTTTAATTTTTCATAGTCTACTTATCAATCAATGTAATCTCATTAAATAAAAATTTATTAAGTATAAAATATCCATTTCTTAACTCGTTTTTTTTGTAATACAATCTAAGCATATCAAGCCAGATATATAGTGGGCGATCGCTAAACATGAAAGAACTTCTCCTGCTTCCCTCTTTAATAACCGCTTTCTTTAAGAATATGGTCAAATACTTTAGTAATCAGGCATCTGGTGAAATTAATTATGCGGTATCCAGAACACTTGCACAGACTAGCACTGCTACATCTGTACATTCATTCTTACTCATATCTCTTTCCTGGGATTTAGGACGATCGAGAAGACGCAGATATCTGTGACAATTGCACTTATGTTATAATTTAACGCAGACATCTCTACTGGATGCGGTATAATCAACTTGATTACTTCTAGAGAAATTTTATGGACTAAAAGTGCTAACGTGGTAACACTAACATCAAGGATGATACTTGGCAAGACAGTAACACCCGCGATCGCCCTAACTAATATCCTCTTGAAGCGAAAAGATTTTTGTGTAAGGGTATCTAGTTGATTGTTATGCAGCATAGCTTAAACAACAACATTCCCACTTTTTGGAGAAGTCGGAAATAGTCTGAAACTCCTAATGAAGGAATATCTCACAGCTTTCTCGCTTACTAGTTTCAACTTTTAGTTGCACAAAAGCACAGTTATGTATTTACATAGATGGTTGGCTGATTGCAAATATTTTTAGGAAAATGGTATGATATTAAAGTTTTAATCTAACTCTTCAACTATGACTTTAGTAGATATTGGCTAAGAAAAGCATTCACCTCATTGGCACATAACCCAACATTAACTATTTTTCCTGCAATTCTGAGAATATCTAATCCTTTACCATTATTGCGGTGGTCTGGATCGAGTATAGATACATATATTTCATGTATCCGACAATCTTTAGCGATCGCTAAAGCACATGCAGGTGTGCGTCCATGAAAAGAACAAGGTTCAAGAGTTACATACATTTTCAACGAGTTGAAAGCTTTGCCTTGAATCTGTTTAAGTGCGTCAGCTTCAGCATGGTGTTTTCCTGGTGCTTGCGTGTATCCTTGAGCTACGATCTCTTGGCCATCTACGATGGCACAGCCTACTGGTGGGTTCGGCAAACATTCCGGCAAAGCTTTTCTACTTTGAGCTAAAGCAGCCAGCATAAATATTTCATCCATATTTGAGCTTAAATTATCTAGATAAATCACATAACCAAGAATTAGCTATTTTTTGTTAAAAAAGTTCCCATATCAAAATTTAGTAACTGTCACACTAATACCAGAATCCAGTTTCGGAACCTTGAGATATTCAATTGGTTCAGTACTTGGAGTCTTGATTGGCTCCTGACATTGCTTAAAAAAAGCGCTTGGGTTATTGATGAACTCAAGCGGGTTAATTTTTTGGCATCCTCGCTCCTGCATTAGCGAAATTGATTCAGCAGTTTGTTTTGAATTATTAGTCTGTCCGAGAAAATTACTCCATGTAGTATTAATCGTAGCTGGTTCTGTCAATAAAACTCCAGCGCGATCGCGATCGCCTATTGTTATGGAAACATTTTCTTGATTAGCATAGGCACTCTTACTGAAAGTGAGTGCGCTAATCACAACGGCTAAGATAATAGAAGAGGATTTCATCATTCAATCTCTCAACATTTAATGTCAGTTTAATAATTACAATTGCCTAGATACAAAAACCAAGAAATAGCAGCCTAGCTTGAGTACCTTAGATTAACACAGGTAATAATAAATATAGGGAAATTTTATTAAAAATATAGTAAAATCTGACGGAAGTTTGCCTACGTTGAACAAGTTGTTTGAGCTATTTGTCTGCTTAATTGAGATAGTAGCTGGATTTTTGCTATTTTGTACTAGTCTGATGTAAACTAATTTTTTGCTCTAACCACGCTGTTATTTGATACTCCTTTGCTAGGCTACGTTAAATCTAAGCTGAAGCCAATTTACTTACTAGCCGTCTATATTTCATGCGTGTTACCATACAGGTACATTTATATTAAAAAATGTAATGTGTTTTTACATAAAGGCAAATTAAACTGATTGCGAACCTTTATAGGTTCAAGGCTCAAATCATGCAATTTTATGATTGCTAGTCCTGTATTATTCCCAAAATTGACTATTATTTAGAGCAAGAATTAATTGTTAATTAAAGTTTTGAACTAGCTTATGTAAAGATTCATCCAGTCTTTATAAGTATGTGTTTTCACTGTCCAAAGTCTATCTCTGAAGTGCTTCCATTGTTTATAGAATGGCACAATTGCTCTATTCCTTACCCTGAAGGAATTAACTCCTCTTGTCTTTTCAAAATCAGCAAACCGAGACTGAATATATTAGTATATTGTATAAATTTTTTGTAAAGATATAAAAATCAATGTTCTTACATAATATGATAGTGATTGTTAGCTTACTAATCAATACTTGTATTAGTAGTAAGACAAAACGAAATTAACCAAAATTAAGCCCTAAAAATGTAAAGTAACTAAATCAAGGATAAAATTGTGATTTATCCTGTTTTTGCTCTCACTATAATATCAATTTAAGTTAAAATTGCGGCTTACAAAAGTATATAGGTTACTTCAGATATTGAAGAAATCAGCAGCAATATATTAACTAAGAATTAACGCAAATATTAATATCGCAAACTAGACTTCATTAGCACTGTAATCAAAATTCTGAGAACAATTTTCTGTAAATAAATAGTCTTTTTATAAAAGTTTAGATATATTATGACGATGGAATCTTTACCCAGTTTTGAAGAAGTAAATATTCAGAAATACTTAGAAGTTATTCGACGGCGTTGGCTACCTCTAGTTGGAATTTTCACTATATCTGTTAGCCTTGGATGCTTGTATGCATTTTCACTAAAACCTTCATACAAGGCAGAAGGAAGTTTGATGATTAAAACAAATCGCTCTTCTTCACTCACAGGCTTACCAGATGACATAGGACGCCTAGAAGCTTTAAATGTGAACGACAATCCCCTGGAAACTCAGGTGAGAGTTATTGGATCGAATCCAGTAATTGAGAAAACGATTAATTCCCTCAATCTTAAAGATAGCCAAGGCAAACTGCTCTCGATTCCCGATTTGGCAAAACAACTAAAAATAGAAGGAATTAAAGGCACTGATGTTGTACAACTTTCTTATAAAGGTGGCGATCCAGAACTAGCTGCCAAAATCGTTAATGAAGTTATTGACAGTTATATCGATCTAAATATCAAGGCTAATCAGAATGAAGCGCGAACAGCCAAACAGGTTCTTGTAACGGAAGTACCTAAAGCTGAGGAAGTTGTCAGAAGAGCCGAATCAAAACTGCGGCTATTTAAAGAAACGAATAAAGTTGTTGTTTTGGAACAAGAAGCAGCTGCAGCAGTCGATACCATTTCTAAGTTAGGAAATCAAATTTCTCAAGCTTTAGCTCAACTAGATGATGTGAAGGGTCGTCTAGAACAGTTAAGCAGTGAAGCTCAGATAGATTCACGGCAAGGTGTAATCGAATCTGAATTGAGTCAAGCACCTGGAGTTCAGAAAGTGCTAGCCCAACTTCAAGAAACAGAAAGCCAACTTGCACTAGAGCGTACCCGTTTTTCACCTGAACACCCTACAATTACTAACTTAGAAGAAAAAGTCTTAGCTCTTAAGAACTTGTTAAAAGAGCGGACAGGACAAGTAGCTGGTGGAGCACAGATAACACAGGGAAGTTTACAGGTTGGACAACTGCGGCAAAGCCTAATTGCAGATATTACTCGTGCTCAGGCAGAACGTGTTGGTCTGGAGAGACAAATTGTCACACTCAAACAACAGCAAAATGCCTATATCAAACGAGCAAATAATTTGCCAAGGCTAGAACAAAGTCAACGAGAGCTAGAACGGAAACTGCAAGCAGCTCAAACGACTTACGAAACACTCTTAAAGAAACGCCAAGAGATTGATATTGCACAGAATCAAAAGATTCCTAATGCTCGTGTTATTTCCTATGCTTTAACCCCTGATAAAGCAGAAGGGCCTCGGAAAATGCTGTTTATTATTGGTGGAGCAGGAGTTGGTTTTTTCTTAGGTATCATTGTCGCCTTTACTTTAGATTTGATAGACCGCTCAGTGAAGACCGTCAAAGAAGCCAAAGAAGTCTTGAGATACAGTGTTTTGGGAGTGATTCCTACACAAGGTAGAAATGGTAAAGATCATTCTTCTATACCAGGACTGGATAGAGCCATTCCCAAAGTTATTGGCAGAGATATTCCTTACTTCCCTGTTGGTAATGCATATCAAATACTACAAGTGAACTTGAAGTTCCTCTGTTCTGATAAACCGCTCAAAAGCATTGTAATTACAAGTTCCGTTGCCAAAGAAGGAAAGTCTGACGTATCTGCAAATTTAGCTGTGACTATGGCTCAGGCGGGGCGTAGGGTGTTATTGGTGGATGCAGATATGCGTCATCCCATACAGCATCATATCTGGGGGCTAACAAATACAATGGGATTAAGTAATGTACTAATTAATCAAGCTTCTTTAGATACAGTTGTTCAGGAAGTCATGCCTAATCTGGAAGTTCTTACTTCTGGAGTTTTGCCTCCCAATCCAGTGGCAATGCTAGATTCTCAACGTATGGCAACATTAATTAGTAACTTTGGGAGAGATTACGATCTTGTAATTTTTGATACTCCTCCATTGTCAGGAATAGCAGATGCTGCTGTTTTAAGCACTTTGACTGACGGTATCTTATTAGTCGTTCGTCCTGGAGTGGTTGACTTGAACAGTGCAAATGCAGCTAAAGAGTTTTTAACTCAGTCAGGTCAGAAGGTATTAGGAATAGTCATCAATGGTGTGAATAATAAAAATGAACCTAATAATTATTTTTATGACACTAAAAAACGACAAATTGAACAAGATTTGGTATTTTCTAGCAG
The DNA here is from genome assembly GCF_034530775.1 of Nostoc sp. DedSLP04. Lineage (NCBI taxonomy): Bacteria > Bacillati > Cyanobacteriota > Cyanophyceae > Nostocales > Nostocaceae > Nostoc > Nostoc sp. DedSLP04. Next base: position 25,438 of record NZ_JAVRCL010000024.1, read on the forward strand.
CTTAACTAAATTTCGCCAAGAGCGTTAAGTTTTTTTATAAATTGTGAAAGCTAGCATCACTACAACTATCTCAATCTAATTTTTTGACTATAGTAATAATGGATAAAACTAAAATTAAAACTTCTTGTTTAATTAATAATTACAATTATGCTGAATTTTTATTTGAGGCAATTGATAGCGCTTTAAATCAGACAGTCAAATTTGATGAAATTATTATTGTTGATGATGCATCTACAGATAATTCTGTGGAAATTATCAATAAATTTACTCAAGTAGCTAATGTTAAGGCTATTTTTAAAGAACAAAATCAAGGACAATTATCATCTTTTAATGAAGGTTTTTTAGCTGCTACTGGTGACATTCTATTTTTTTTAGATGCCGATGATATTTATGAACCTCAATATTTAGAAAACGCCCTAAATTTTTACAATAGACGCAGTGAATGTGATTTTGTATTTTGTGCGTATAAAAAATTTGGAGCAGTAGAAGGCATATTTCAAGACGATCTAGTTGATTTAGATTTGGGTTATTCAGTAATTAAAACTTTATATAATGGTGAATGGATTGGTTCTATAACTTCAACATTATCAATACGTAGAGAAATAGTCAGAAAATTTTTACCTATTCCAAATTTAGAAGATTGGCGTGTAAGGGCTGATGACTGTTTGGTATGGGGAGCTTCTTTGGTGGGGGCTAAAAAGTTTTATATGTCTAAACCTTTAGTAAAGTATAGAATACATGATAATAATAAATATCATAATAATACTTTTTTAAAGGTAGACAAAAACTATGAATACAAAAGATTCTGGAAACGTAATTCACTGTTTAATTACATTATGCAAAAAAACAATTTTAGCTCTCCATTATTTTTAGCTTTTACATCTATCAATGAGTTCCAAACAATACCATGCCCAAAATATAAAGATTTTCTTATTTACTTGAAAATAATATTTTTATTTGAGCATAGTTTGTATTGGAAAATCAAAGGCATTGTTTTCTTATTTAGCTATTTCTTTAAAATTTTGATCGATGGTAAATTAAAAACCTTGTAGGTGATAAATAATGTGAGTTTTGGAATAAATAAACTTTATTTTGTATATGAGAATATTATAAATTTACATAAGCGAGATTGATAGGTATAAAAAATATCATATGATTAATTTATAAAAATAATGTTAAGCAAATTAAAAATTAAAAACTTATCGAAATTTAAATCTCGTTCTGGGCTGCGTGCAATTATTGCTAATACAGGTTGGTTATTTGCTGATCGCATTCTACGTATGGGTGCAAGCTTAGTTGTAGGAGTATGGGTAGCACGTTATTTAGGAGTGCAACAGTATGGTCTATTTAACTATGCTTTAGCTTTTGTTGCCTTATTTAGCCCAATTTTTACTCTCGGACTAGACGACGTAGTAGTTCGCCATCTTGTTCGTCAATCATCAAATAAAGAGGAAATTTTAGGAACTACTTTTTGGCTAAAATTTTTGGGTGGAATTGCTTCTGTTTTATTGGCAGTTAGCACGATGTTTTTCTTAGGTGAGCATGAAACACTAAAGATATGGCTAGTGGCAATTTTAGGAATAGCAGGAGTTTTTAGGGCATCTGATACTATTGAACTGTGGTTTCAATCACGGGTACAGTCGAAATACAGTGTAATAGCTAAAAACACAGCATTTCTACTAAATACTGTCATTAAAATCGCACTAATTTTAACAAAAGCACCATTGCTAGCTTTTGCTTTGGTAACATTAGCAGAATTTGCAATGAGTGCAATTGGTTTACTGATTGTTTACCAAGTCAAAGGATCTTCTTTGTGGTTATGGCGTTGGAGCATTGCGGCGGCCAAAACTCTTTTGAAAGAGAGTTTACCTCTAATTTTTTCGGGGTTCGCCATCATGATTTTTATGAGAATAGATCAGGTGATGTTAGGTCAAATGATCGGAGATAGTGAGGTTGGAGTTTATTCTGCTGCTGTGCGTATTTCTGAAATTTGGTATTTTATTCCAGGGGCTATTGTTTCTTCTGTTGCTCCGGCAATTTATGCAGCAAAAGAAAAATCAGAAAGTCTTTACTATCAGCGAATAGGACAATTATTCAGTCTAATGACATGTATATCTTTAGCAATTGCTCTTCCAATGTCCTTTTTATCTGACAAGATAATTATAGTGATGTTTGGAAGTGGATATGCAGATGCAGGAGCAATATTAGCAGTTCATATTTGGACTTCTTTGTTTGTATTTATGGGTCTTGCAACATCACCTTGGTTTATTGCTGAAGGTTTGAACCACGTTTCTTTAGGTAAAACTTTATTTGGAGCAATACTAAACATTATTCTCAATTTATTACTTATTCCTAAATATGCAGGACTTGGAGCTGCGATCGCAACAATAATATCTCAAGCTGCTGCTGCTTTTATATGCAACGCATTTGATTCCAGAACACAAAAACTTTTTAAGATTCAGGTGCGCTCGCTTATTCATTTTTACAAATACTGATCGTTATTATTTAACTTTTATATGATGCAAACACCAGTAACTTTTATTATTTTTAAACGCCCCCAAATAACAGAAAAAGTTTTTGAAGCCATTCGCCAAGTAAAACCAACAAAACTTTTTGTAATTGCAGATGGGCCCCGCACTGACCGCGAAGGTGAGGCAGAAAAATGTGAAGCGACTAGGGCAATTATTGAGAAAGTTGATTGGGATTGTGAAGTAATAAAAAATTACTCTGATATTAACTTAGGTTGTGCAAAACGGGTATCAAGTGGTTTAGATTGGGTCTTTAATAATGTTGAAGAAACAATTATTTTAGAAGATGATTGTATCCCTCACCCAACTTTTTTTAGGTTTAGCGAGGAACTGCTGGAAAAATATAGAAATGATACCAGAATCGCCACAATTTCTGCTCAAAATCTTCAACTTGGACAAAAACGTACAAATTATAGTTACTATTTTTCTCGCTACAACCACTGCTGGGGTTGGGCAAGTTGGAGACGTGCTTGGCAACATTATGATTTGACTATCAAACTCTGGAAAGAGGTGCAAGCAGAAAACCTTTTACATGACATTCTTATAGATCAAAAAACGGTAAATTCTTGGCAACGAATATTTCAATCTGTTTATGACAATCCTACAGGTATAACCTGGGATTACCAATGGACGTTTGCTTGTTGGATGCAGGGAAGCTTAAGTATTATTCCCAATGTCAATTTAATCTCTAACGTTGGTGTTGGTGCAGACGCAACTCATTTCAATTCAAATCAAGAATTTTCTTTTATCAATATGCCCATGCAGGCGATGGAATTTGCCTTAAAGCATCCACCATTTATTGTCAGGAATGTAGAAGCAGATAAATTTATACAAAAAACAGTTTATAAAGCAAATGTATTAGATATTCTTAAAGAAGAAGTAAAGAAAAGATTGAATTATTCAACGATAAAAAATAGAGCAATCAAATTTCAGAAATGAAAATAAAACTAACAGAAAAAATATTAACTATTTTGCTACTACTAATTTCTGTAGGGGCATTAACAATACACCCTGCACAAGAAGTTTCAATGTCTACACTTGGAGGTGATAAGCTAGATACCTTGTTCAATATAGTTTCATATTTAATCCTATTTTATTTCCTAATTTTATACTGGAAAGGTTTTATTTATGTAATTATTAGAAGTCCACTACAGTTTTTATTACTAGCAATAGTTATATTTTCTCTTTTATGGTCAGAAGACCTAAGTTCTAGTCTCACTTATTTAAGAGGTCTAATCCGAATATATTTTCTTGCCATCTATTTAGCAATGCGTTATCCCCTTAAGGAACAAATTAAGCTGATAGCTTGGGCACTTGGGGTAGCTGCATCATTATCTATGCTATTTTCTGCATTCGTACCAGGTTATATTCACGAATCACCTGAGTTACTAGGTATGTGGAGTGGAATTTATGGTCATAAAAATGAATTAGGTTACATGATGACTTGGAGTGCAGGAGTTTTTTTGCACCTGGCTCTTAGTGGTCATCGATATCGTTGGTTGATGTGGGCATTATGTGGGATATCTATATGTCTAATTATCCTTTCACGTTCAACAACATCTTTAACGATTTTATTGACAATGATATTACTTTTACCTGTCTATAGATCCCTGAAGAAAACTAATTATAAGTTACAAGTTATTACGATCACTTCAACTTTGATGTTGCTGATGATTTCTTCAATATTACTTCTCAATAATGCCGAAACTGTAGTTGGTACTTCTGGTAAAGACCTTACCTTCAATGGACGCTCTGATCTCTGGGAGCTAGTAATTTCTAAGATTTTGGAGAGACCTTGGTTAGGTTATGGATTTTCGGGATTTTGGACTAGTAATGCTGCATCCAAATTAAGAGCTACTTACGATTGGGCAAGTAACGCCCATAATGGTTTTTTAGAATTATTATTAGAATTGGGATTCTTAGGGTTTTTGACTTTTGCAGCAGGGTTTGTCCGGTTTTTCGTAATGGCACTGACTCGAATTATTTCTATCGCTAAAAAGCCAGAAGATTATTGGCCAATGCAGATGCTAATTATCATTGTCATAGTGAATTTTTCAGAAGCCAGATTATTAACTCCTAGCTGGAATTGGTTAATGTATATCACCACATCATTATCTTTGACTATTGAATCTCAACGAAATTATAAAAACATTTTATTCAATTAGTTTTTATGACAATCAGAAATAGTTTTAGTGAATACTAAGTTAATAAAAATGAAAATTTTACATATTAGTACCCATGATATTAGTGGCGGTGCAGCTAGGGCTGCATATCGTTTACACACAGGTTTACAGAATATAGGACTACAGTCACAAATGTTAGTACAGGAAAAATCTAGTAATGATAAAACAATAGTTGCACCTAAAATTAGACTGTTTCAAGGCATCGCTAAGGCAAAGCTGACAGTTGAAAGTTTGCCATTAAAGCTTTATCGTCAAAAGAAAAATACCCCATTTTTTACTCAATGGTTGCCAGATAGAGTTATTCCTAAAGTTGCTCAGATTAATCCAGATATAATCAATCTGCATTGGATTAGCGGAGGTTTTATGCAAATAGAAACCTTTGCTAAACTGAAGCGCCCTTTAGTTTGGACTCTCCATGATATGTGGGGGTTTACTGGAGGATGTCACGTTACTGGAGAATGCGATCGCTACAAAGTATCCTGCGGGGCTTGTCCTCAACTCAACAGTGGTAATGAATGGGATTTATCCCGTTGGGTATGGCAACGCAAAGCAAAAGCTTGGAAAAATTTAAATTTAACCCTGGTTTCACCAAGTTCTTGGCTAGCAGAGTGCGCTTGTTCCAGTTCTTTATTCCAGAATTTGCGAATTGAGGTAATTCCTCACGGATTAGATACTCAAAAATATCGACCGATTAATCAATATTTTGCCCGCGAAGCACTCAATCTACCTCAAAATAAAAAGCTGATACTATTTGGAGCTATAGAAGCGACAAGCGATAACAATAAAGGATTTCATTTGTTGCAACCAGCTTTACAAGAATTGAGTAAATCTGGCTGGAAAGATGACTTGGAAGTTGTGATTTTTGGAGCATCTCAACCCGAAAATCCACCTGATTTAGGCTTCAAAACCCACTATTTGGGACACTTACACGATGCTATATCTTTAGCAACTGTTTACTCAGCTGCTGATGTAATGCTTGTACCATCTCTTCAAGAATCTTTTGGACAGACAGCTTCAGAATCATTCGCTTGTGGTACTCCAGTTGTGGCGTTTAATTCTACTGGCTTAAAAGATATTGTCGATCATCAGCAGAACGGCTATTTGGCTAAACCTTATGAAGTTGAGGATTTTGCCAAAGGAATTACCTGGGTTCTTGAAAATGAACAGAGATTACAAAAACTTTCATTTTATGCACGTGAGAAAGCCGAGCAAAAATTTACCCTGGAACTTCAAGCACGTCGTTATTCAGCCTTGTTTCAGGAAATATTGATGATAGCAAATAAATCTTCATTGAGTAATTAACTTATTAAATCAATACTTCATACTATGTCAATACCTATAGCTTTTATAATTTGTACAGAACCTGGTCGTTTAGAAGGTCAATCTTTGATGCTTGCAGAAAGTATTCGTAAGTTCTGCGGCGAATTGAAAAATACACCTATATATAGTTTCCATCCTAGAGTAGGTGAACCGATTTTAAAGCAAACCCAACAAGCCTTTGAAGCATTGCAGGTGACTCATCAACAAATCCCGATAAATCGAGAATTCCATGAATATTATTTAGCTAATAAACCCCTAGTTTGTGCCTATGCAGAAGAAAATATCGATGCAGAAATATTGGTTTTTTTAGACAGTGACAAATGCTTTTTTTCTGAACCAAAAGAATTTTTATTGCCCGTAGATTGTAATGTGCGGATGCGTCCTGAGTATGGACAAGGAATTGGTTCTACAGGTTTGCAAGATCCTCAAGAATGGTATTGGCAAAAACTATATGAAGTACTGGGAGTAAAGCGTGAGGTATTTGTTGACACACCCATTGGTAATAAAAGAATCAGAGCCTACTGGAATTCTGGTTTGATTGCTGTAAGAAAAAGTGCAGGTATATTTAGAACTTGGAAAGATAACTTTGAAAAAGTAATGCGCTTGGATATTACTCCTCCCCAGGGTATTTATTTTGTTGAGCAGTCTGTTTTGTCTGTAACTTTATGTGCCTTGGAAGAAAACGTTGAACATCTTCCCCCTAATTATAGTTATCCATTACCTTTACATAACCGTTTATCAAAAGAACTACAAATTAAACATTGGGATGATATTGTATCCATTCATTATTTCAACTTATTTTTTTATAACGATTGGCATGGGCAAATAAAAAATTTGAAAAACTTTAATGTCAATTCAAAGAAATATCAATGGTTATCTGAAGAGGTTGTCAGACTTAATATGCCTCGTGTATCAGTTTGGCATAGATATTTGTTGGGAGTCAGAAGAATGGAACAAAAACTAAAAAGCTTTAACTTAGATATTAATTTCAGTAGATGGATAGAAAACAGGGCGAAATTTTAAACTGAAATCACGATATATGAAAGTTAAAATTTTGGTAATTGAGATTATGAATAAAATCCATCCAAAACGTATCTAAATTTATTATTTAGATTAACTCTTTTTGTACATATTATTATCAGGAAAATGAGATGAAGAAAGCGAATATAGCTGTAATTATGACATGTTATAACAGACGGAATACAACTCTTGCCTGTCTAAATGCTTTATATCAGCAAAAAAATTGTTGTGATGTTTATTTAACTGATGATGGGAGTTCTGATGGGACTACAGAGGCTGTTAAAGCAGAATATCCAGAAGTACAAATTCTTCAAGGTAATGGCAATTTATTTTGGGTGGGAGGAATGCATCTAGCTTTTAGTGAGGCAATCAAATATCAATACGATTATTATCTGTGGTTGAATGATGACACATTTTTTGAAGCCAATGCTGTGAGTAAACTATTACAGGTTCATCAAAATTTGACAGAACTTGGTTATCGAGACTCAATTGTAGTTGGTTCAACTAAAGACTCAATTACAGGAAAAGCAACCTATGGAGGAGCGGTAAAATCTAAAAAGTGGTATTCTAATAAATTTGAATTTTTAGAACCAAGCTCCGTTATCCAACAATGCGATGCTATGTATGGTAACTGCGTGCTAATTCCTAAAAGTGTTGCTGCCAAAGTTGGTAATATTGATACAGCTTTTGTTCATAGTTTAGGAGATTTAGATTATGCTCTGAGAGCGCGTAAATTGGGTTGTAAAATATGGGTAGCTCCTGGGTATATTGGTACTTGCACTAAAAATTCTATCCGCAATAGTTGGGCAGATACCAATTTAAATCTCTTAGAACGCTTGAAAAAAGTACTACAAATCAAAGCTTTTCCATTGAAATCATGGACTATATTTTGTAGCAGACACTCTGGGCCATTTTGGATATTGTACTGGTTCTTACCCTATATTAGAGCAATTATTGGTTATAAAAATTTAGCAACTTCTCCGACATTTTCTGAGGATATTAATCAAAGTAACTCAGAAGCTTAATAATTGCACGATAGTTATTGATAGATGGTATTTAGAGAAATTATAACTATCTTAATCATTTGATAAATGTAATTTAAAATTATAAAATAACCACTAATTATTTTATGGGTAAACGCTTACTGATTGTTTCAACCCTCGATTCTAGTCAGCCATTTGGTGCATTTACTAGACCTTTTTATCTAGGACAATATCTTACTAAATACTTTGATGTTTTTCAGCTAGGTTTAGATTGTTCATCTGTTAATTATGCACCTTCTTTTTCTACTGGATCGAGAAGCTTGAAGTCATATATTCAATCCATAGAAAAGTGCATTGACGAGTTTTGTCCAGACATTGTGTATGCTCAAGAAACACTACCTGGATTGGCTGCTTTAATTTCACTAAAGCTTAGAAAACACAGTAGCTCCTCTCTTGTCTTAGATTTTCATACATTTTCGCCTTATGAATACTGGATGCGCTTGTTTTCAGTTGCCAATCCTTTCAAAGAGTTTGCACAATGTATTAAGACATATATTGCTCAGGGAATTTTAATATTTTCTGGTAGTCCAATTATTGCAGCAGGTGAATCAATTCCTAAACTAATTTCCCAATGGTATGGAAAAACTCCACAACAAATTTATTCTATCGGGAATGGAGTTACTGAAGACTTACTCAATACTGAAGTTTTTCCAGATAAAGACCCCTATCAGGCATTCAGACCAGCTAAAATAGTCGTTATCATTGCTCCCAAAACATTTCAATTTCCAACTAATGATATGTCTGTATCAATGGCTATTGAGGTTGCTAAATACCTTGAAAATTATCAGGAAAAAGTACATTTTGTTGTCATTGGTAGGGATAGTAGCGATATTTCAGAACCAATACCCTCTAATATTTCTTGTTTAGGCTTTTTACCTAAAAGGGAAGATTTTATCGCCCATTTGAAATATGCAGATATTGCTTTATTGCCATTTTCAAAACAAGCAGTAGCAGGTGGCGCTCGCAATAAAGCACTAGATTATTTCGCTAGTAGAAAATTAGTTGTATCAACGCCAGAAGGTTTGCGAGGTTTAGAAGAATTTCGCCACTTGGAACATCTGTTAGTAACAGGATACTCTAGCGAAGAAGTCGCTAACACAATACTGGATGCTGTTTCAAATATTGATAAATATCAATCACTTGTAGATACAGCATATAGTTTAATTACCGAAAAGTATTCGTGGAATGCAAAAGCACAAAATATCGCAGACATCCTTCTAAGGATAAGTGCTTTTTAGTTATATTCAAAAAATAAGTTTTAACTAAAAAACTGAGATATTTCAATATTTAAGTACTTTCGTATTGAAATATTGCTGATTGATTTTACAATATTTACCTTGACTTTGAGATAACATCTCATATTTATCAAAAGAAAAATAAGATATGAAAAAGCGATTTTCTTATAAAATTATTGGTGCTCAAGTAGATGCACTATCTATCCTTGACTTAAATTCATTGATTAAAGAATCTATTGATCGGGATGAAAAATGGATTATTGCTAATCACAACTTACATAGTCTTTATCTCTTCCATAACGATCTAAAAATGCAAGCTTTTTATTCCAAGGCAGAATATACCCATATTGATAGTATGCCTTTGGTGTTTATTGGAAAGCTATTGGGTTTTCCAATTAAACGCGAACAAAGAGTAACCTATGCTGACTGGGTATGTCCTCTAATGGCAGAAGCTGCTACTAAAGGCTGGCGTGTATTCTATTTAGGTTCAAAGCCAGGAGTTGCTGAAACAGCAGCAAATATTTTATGCCAGAAATTTCCTGGTTTACAGATTGCTTGCGCTCATGGCTATATTGATATAGATAAAGATAGTCAAGAAAATCTCGCCACTGTAGCTGCAATTAATGCTTACAAACCTCATATATTAATGGTGGGAATGGGTATGCCACGCCAAGAGTATTGGATTTACGAAAATCTTGAACATCTTCATACCAATACTATTTTGACTAGTGGAGCCTGTATGGACTATATAGCAGGAGCAATACCTACTCCTCCTCGCTGGATGGGAAAGGTGGGATTAGAATGGTTGTATCGCTTGTTGTCTGAACCGAAAAGACTTTGGAGACGTTACTTACTAGAGCCTTGGTTTGTTGGCACATTATTTTTACGAGAAATTTGGAGTATCTCAAGTAAACGAAAAAAAAATAACCTCCTGGTATTTATAAGTACGAAATTTCAAAAGTTCGTAGCTTGATCGAGTCTCTTAGACTCTTACCAGTAGGTCGCTCAATTTGTCACGAATTTATGAAATGTTGTACTAAGGTTTAATGATTGATTAGTCAGGAAGCCTTATTCAACTTTCATAATCGTGAATAACTAAAAATATTTGCATTTATTTTGTTTAGAATAATACTTAAAAATCCTATAGCAGTTCCCGGCATAGTGAGGTACATTTTCAAAGCTACTAAGCTTGGTAAACAAGATTTGGGTGTACCTCAGTTGCTGAGTAAATACTATGTTTATGCCTAAGTGGAGTATTAAGTTGATTCCTGAAAAGCCTGGGCTATAGCATCGCGAGCTGGTTTAGATTGCAGGTTCTCATCGAAGGGAAGCGGACGCAGAAATTTCCAGAGACTTGGATTGTTTCTAAAGGTTTTTCTTGGCATCCATTCAGGGTGACGTATCCAGGTATGACGGTCGGTAAGTCCCCATGTAATCACAGTATCGACTTGATTCTCAAAGCACAGGTCAAGATATCGCTTGTAACTATCGGCTACCATTTGGTCTAGGCTTTTGATACTATCGGGTAGCGGGGTATCAATGATAATATCTAATTCTGTAATTATTGGTTTCACTTCAAGATCGTTAAGCCGTTTTAAGACCGAATTAAGTCCTTTCTCGTCAAAAGGATATGCAGTAGAAAACCATAGATGTGATTGGAGACCTGCCCCATCAATTTTTACGCCACTATTCTTCAGATATTCGACCATTTTTAAGAAACGATCTGATTTCCATGTAGCGCCTTCGATGCCGAAATCGTTTAAGTAAAATTTCTTGCTGTTATCAATTGAAGCGGCAATTAAAAATAAGTCTCGAATCAATTCTGGTTTTACCCCTTTACGCAAACCGATTGTTGCATTATCAGTTTCATTTTCACTATCAGCAATAATTTCATTGGCAATATCCCATGACTTTAAAACGGGACTATTGCGATAATGCCCCATGACTCCTTTGACATGGCGTTCGATCATCTTAAGTGTAGGAGGGTATGTTGCCCAGTCTGGTCTTCCCATATGCCAGAAAAGAGTATGCCCGTGCAATTCTATCTTATGTTTTTGGCAGAAATTAGCGATCGCATCTGCTGATTCAAAGGTAAATTGTCCTGGCTGTGGTTCAGTGGCGTCCCATTTTAATTCACCATTCGGTGTCACAATCGAACATTCACGAGCCATGAGGTCCGCGTAATCCTTATCTTTGAGCAAAAATTCACTAGAAATTGCTGCACCATAACGCTTTCCTTTGGCGGCAGCTAATTGCCGAAGGGGAGAATTTAAATTTTTACTTGTATAATCTGCTGCAATAGCATTCGTGTTTTGGTCTTGTTTTTGGTTATCCTTTTGTAAAAACCCCATAGTTAATAAGGCAGAAAGGGTTGTGTATCCTGCTCTCCTTAAAAAATTTCTCCGATAAGTCATAAATTACACTTAATAAAAAATCCATTGATTATTATTTTACCGTATAAAAATATATTGATTCTTATTTGACCATTCTACCTCCAGAATTTACGGAGTTTTTCCAAATCAAATCATAGTTTCATACTTAAGTGGCAAAGATGAAAATTGAGAAATATTACATCTAGGGCAAAACTAGATTAAACTATAACGCATGTTCGATTTAGATCGAAAGTTATGGGGTGATGAAACAATTGATTTTATGGAACAATGTGCGTTATTAGGCAAAATGCTTACGGCATATTTGCCGCAACATAGGGTAATAGTGAAGAGTTAGATTTGATAACTAAATAACAAAATATTTATCTTTAACAATTATTAATTATTTGATATTTATTGATGGCTAATAATTTGTTTATCCGCGATTAACTCAGTAGATAAAAATTTTATAGAGAGTAAAAAATATTGTTTAAAAGCTATCAAAAAAGCTTTTAATAAAGGGTTAGTTGCATTAGTAATTGCAGCTACTGCTATTACGGGTGGAATTATTGTTTATGGGATTTCTCAGTTTGGGTTAGTTGGTCAACCTGAGAAATCTGAGCCAGTAGAAACCACGCCCAAAAGTCAAAAAGTGGCTGCGTTAGGACGACTAGAACCGGAGGCTGAGGTAATTAGCTTGTTTGCGCCCTTGGCATTGGATGGCGATCGGGTTAAAGCCGGACAGGTGGTAGCAATTTTAGATGCACGCGAGCGATCGCTTGCAAACTGCTGTACTACAAGCCCAACAACAAGTCAGAGTTGCTCAAGCTAAACTCGCTCAAGTGCAAGCTGGAGCAAATGCAGGAGAAATTCAGGCCCAGCAGGCAAGTGTTGAACGTCTCCAGGCCCAATCCCAAGGAGACAGAATAGCGCGAAGCTAGCTAAAGAACAAGGATGTACGATTTTGCTAGTTACCCACGACAATCAATCCTCGATATTGCCGATCGCATCATTTATATTATATGGAAGATGGTCAACTGAAGACTGGCAGCAAGTAATACCAATTCGTAGTTCGTCAAACTTACTTAAGAATGGCTGTTTAAAAGTCATTTATAAAGTCAAACTCAAGATAAAGTCGAATTTAGTAAGCAAAATACCTAATTGCTTTCTCAAAATACTTAAATGCTTTCTCAAAATACTTCAATGCTTGCTCATTTCAGTAGATTCAGCAAGTAAAAAGGCATATTGCTTTATCAAAATGCTTAAATGCTTTCTCATTTCGGTAGATTCAGCAAGCAAAAAGGCATATTACTTTCTCAAAGTGCTTAAATGCTTTCTCATTTCAGTACATCGCGCATTCATTTTGGCGTATCGTTGAGCCATTAGCTAGCGATGTCTACGACGGGCTACGCCTACGCCTTCAATTCATTCAACAAGAATCCTGCAACGGCTGACTGTACTAATATAGTTGTGTAAATTAGGTTTCTAACTCTTGTGATGTCAACTCAGTTTTCATGGACTAAACAGTGGTATCCTATTATTCCTTTAAGCTACTTAGATAATTTGAATCCTACTCCTATCACTCTTCTGGGGAAAAAATTGGTGATTTGGAGAGACAAAAATCAAAAGTGGATAGTAATGGATGATGTTTGTCCTCATAAGTTGGTGCGACTATCTATGGGAAGCGTCACTGAAGATGGAAACTTAATGTGTAGACATCACGGTTGGTGTTTTGATGGTGAAGGTAAATGCACTAAAATTCCCATGTTGGCTGGTAGCCAAGCAGAAGTAACTGCTTGTGATAGTTTCAGGTCAAGAGTTACAACATATCCTACACAAGTTATCCAAGAATTGCTTTGGGTATGGGCAGATGATAGTTCAACAGCCTTTGAGGATTGTAATTCAAAGCAGCCAGCTACCATCCCTGCATCAGAACTAGATATATCTTCCTCCTCCTGGCAGATGACAGAAGTTCCGGTTGGTTACACTGTGTCTGTTGAAAGTACTTTTGATCCTTCTCATGCAGAATTTCTTCATGAAGGAATAGGTCTTTTTTCACCTAAAACAGCTGTGCCTATGGAATATTTTGAATCTGTTGGAGAAATATCTGCTCAAGAAGGTTTTACTCTCAAACATCAAGGCTACAATCTCTTCAACAAAGATATGGAGGCGATACGAAAGTTTACTCCACCCTGTTCTAATACTACTATATATCGTTACCCCAACGGCAAAACTAATATTTTTCAGTTGTATTTTGTTCCTACACAACCAGGTTATTGTAAGTATATTGGCAAGTTGATTTCTGATGGAAGTGCAGTTAAAAGAAATTTTTGGTTTAAGATTCTCCCAAAGGATTTACAAACTGGGTTACAGCACTTATCCACATACAAGCTAAGTGACCAAGATTTATCAGCTATGCATTCGCAGGAAGTGAATCAGTCATCATTAGATAAAAAATGGCAAAAGGCATACTTTATGCCTTCTCCTTCTGACGTAGGTATTATAACTTTCAGAAAATGGCTAGATGAATTTGCTGGAGGTAGTCCTTCATGGCAAGGATGCCAAGAAGGCAGTATTAAACAATTGAATGATGAACAACTATATGACCGATGGCATAGACATACAAAGCATTGCCCAAGTTGTCGTAATTCTGTGGTTTTTCTAGAAAAGGTACAAACCTTTAGTAATATTGGCATTCTGGTATTTGCACTATTAACACTAGTTTTTGTTTCAATAGGTGTGAACGTAAGTCTAGTGATTATATCAACAATAATTGCATTCTTGAGTTATTTTTTATCAGATAAATCTAACAATATCAAACAACTTTTTTTTAGTAGTATTCCCCAGAGAGGTTTACCTTTGGTTAAACTTTATGGCAGCAATAAGAAAATCTATGAATAAGGAATCGCCTCAGTTCATCAGCCATATTGTTTCCAGTTTGCGGTCAATTGAGGGAATTATAGCGATCGCACTGGGTGGTTCGCGGGCACGAGGCAACCATACCCTAAAGTCAGATGTAGATTTGGGGATTTATTACAATCCAGAAAAACCGCCCGATTTAATTGCTCTAAATCGCCTCGCCTGTGAGCTTGATGATAACCATCGCGTAAATTTGATTACTGCGATCGGCGAATGGGGAAAGTGGATTAACGGTGGTGGTTGGCTAAAGGTTCAAGGTGTAGGTGTGGATTTTCTCTATCGCGATTTGGTGAAGGTAAATCGTGTCATTGATGATTGCCATAACGGACGCATTACTATTGATTATCAACCAGGACACCCTCATGGGTTTGTGTCCTCTATTTATATGGGGGAAATTGCTCTTTGTCAGCCACTTTACGACCCCGATGGTGTTTTAGAAGCTTTGAAGGTAAAAACAAAACCGTATCCAGTTGGGCTGAAACAGGCAACTATTGATACTTTCGCCTGGGAAATAAGTTTTTCGCTGTTGGTCGCAAAAAAGGCGATCGCACGCGATGATGTTGTTTACGCAGCAGGTTGTTGTTTCCGCAGCGTGGCGTGTATGAATCAGGTTTTATTTGCGCTCAATGAAGATTACCTGTTGAATGAAAAGGGAGCAATCGCAGTTGCTAATAGGTTTGCTATTTGCCCGCAAAACTATCAACAACGGCTTGAGCGAGCGTTTGCACTTTTAGCTGCCGATGCAAAATCAATAACTGAAGCGATCGCGATTCTTGAGGCGATTGAGGATGATTTGAGTCAATGGTATGGAAATCGGCGATTAGTAATGTAATATTCCCGTCCCTATACCCCACAAAAAAGAATAAATTATCTAAAAGTCTTTTAAAACAAAGACTTTGGTCATTGAGTACATTATTAATACATATTAATAGATGCAGTATTGCAGATGAGATATTAATAGATGCAGTATTGATTGAAAGTTAATTTAAGAGCCTAAAGGTATCAACAAACTATGCTTTAAACACGGAGTAAATCCTACCGTGAAATTTTTAATGCAAATAATACACTTACTTTCTAGTACTGGCTATTTCTGATTCTTATATTCACGTGTTCTGAATAATGCAGCTTAAAGGCGGGGACAAAAATCATATTATGAACAAAACCTTTGCAACCATCGACGGGAATGAGGCTGTCGCCCGTGTTGCTTACAAATTAAATGAAGTGATTGCCATTTATCCCATCACCCCCTCTTCAGCAATGGGTGAATGGGCAGATGCTTGGTCAGCAGAAGGTCGTCCCAACCTCTGGGGTACTATTCCTAGCGTCGTGCAGATGCAGAGCGAAGGGGGAGCGGCTGGTGCTGTACATGGGGCTTTGCAAACAGGTTCTCTGAGTACCACCTTCACGGCATCTCAGGGATTATTGTTGATGATACCCAACTTCTACAAAATTGCTGGTGAGTTGACTAGCGCCGTGGTTCACGTTGCCGCCCGCTCTTTGGCTACTCATGCTTTATCAATTTTTGGCGACCATAGCGACGTAATGGCAGCTCGTGCGACTGGCTTTGCTCTGCTGTGTTCCGCTTCGGTGCAAGAAAGCCAAGATTTTGCTCTTATTGCTCATGCTGCTACTTTAGAGGCGCGAGTCTCCTTTATGCATTTCTTTGATGGCTTCCGCATATCACATGAAGTGCAGAAAGTCAAACTGCTTTCAGATGATGATTTGCGATCGCTCATCCACGATAACTTAATACTCGCTCACCGCAGCCGCGCCCTTACCCCAGATCGTCCAGTATTGCGCGGGACTGCCCAAAACCCCGATGTCTACTTCCAAGGACGTGAAGGTGCTAACCCTTATTACAACGCCTGTCCAGAAATTGTCCAACGGATCATGGATGAATTTGGAGAACGCACGGGAAGGCATTATAAAATCTATGAATATTACGGCGCTAAGGATGCCGATCGCGTTATCGTTCTGATGGGTTCAGGTTGTGAAACCGTCCATGAAACAGTAGATTACCTGAACGCCCGTGGTGAAAAACTTGGTGTAGTGAAAGTGCGACTTTACCGCCCCTTTGATGTCCAAAGGTTTGTTGCAGTATTACCAGCTAGTGTACAAGCGATCGCAGTTCTCGACCGCACCAAAGAAGCAGGTAGCGCTGGTGAACCTTTGTATTTAGATGTAGTGGCTGCTATTCATGAGGCGTGGGGAGATAAAAGAGCAGGGGGAGCAGGGGAGGCTGGGGGAGAAAATACTTGCTCATCCCCTAAAGTCGTTGGTGGTCGTTACGGTCTTTCTTCTAAGGAATTTACTCCGGCTATGGTGAAGGGCATTTTTGACAATCTTGCTCAAGCTAAACCGAAAAATCACTTTACGATTGGGATTAATGACGACGTTAGTCATACTTCTTTGAGCTTTGACCCTAATTTCTCTACAGAATCGGATAATGTTGTTCGGGCAATGTTCTATGGGTTAGGTGCTGATGGTACAGTTGGCGCTAATAAAAATTCTATTAAGATTATTGGTGAAGAAACTGACAATTACGCCCAAGGCTACTTTGTCTACGATTCCAAGAAATCTGGCTCGATGACTGTCTCTCACCTCCGCTTCGGTAAAGAGCCAATTCGCTCTACCTACTTGATTAACCAAGCTAACTTTATTGGTTGTCATCACTGGGGATTTTTGGAACGCATAGATATTTTGAAGTCTGCTATTCCTGGAGCAACTTTGCTGCTTAACAGTCCTTATGATGCAGATACCGTTTGGGAATATCTGCCGCTAAAGGTGCAGCAGCAAATTATCGATAAGCATTTGAAATTATATGTGATTAATGCTAGCCAAGTTGCCCGTGACAGTGGCATGGGTGGCAGAATTAACACCATTATGCAAGTATGCTTCTTTGCTTTAGCGGGTGTCTTGCCGCAAGAAGAAGCGATCGCTAAAATCAAACAAGCAATTGACAAGACTTATGGTAAAAAAGGTGCAGAAGTTGTCCGTATGAACCTGCAAGCTGTAGACAACACCTTAGACAACTTGCATAAAGTAGATATCCCACAAACAATCCACATTTCTAACTCCTCACTTCTAACTCCTAACTCCTCACTTAACTCTGCTCCCGAATTTGTGCGAGAAGTTCTGGGTAAAATCATGATTTGGGAAGGTGATGACTTACCTGTTAGCAGACTACCATTTGATGGTACTTTTCCTGTAGGTACTGCCAAGTGGGAAAAACGTAACGTTGCCGAAGAGATACCTGTATGGGAACCGGATGTCTGCGTTCAATGCGGTAAGTGCGTCATGGTTTGTCCCCACAGTGCCATCCGTGCAAAGGCTTATCAAGCGGATGAGTTAATTAATGCACCAGCAACCTTTAAATCAACTGGTGCAAAAGATAAAGACTTTGCCAATCAAAAATTTACCATTCAAGTTGCCCCAGAAGACTGCACGGGATGTACGATTTGTGTAAATATTTGCCCTGCTAAAAATAAATCTGAGCCATCGCTGAAAGCAATTAACATGGCAAAGCAGTTGCCTTTACAAGAGCAAGAGCGGAAGAACTGGGATTTCTTCTTGAATTTACCTAATCCTGACAGGCGATCGCTAAAATTAAATCAGATTCGTCAACAACAACTGCAAGAACCTTTATTTGAATTCTCTGGTGCTTGTGCAGGTTGTGGTGAAACACCTTATCTAAAATTATTAACACAATTGTTTGGCGATCGCGCCGTCATTGCCAATGCAACAGGTTGTTCTTCAATATATGGTGGGAATCTTCCTACAACTCCTTGGACAACTAACGCCCAAGGACGCGGCCCCGCGTGGTCTAATAACTTATTTGAAGATAACGCCGAATTCGGTTTTGGCTTTCGTCTTTCCCTCGACAAACAAGCTGAGTTTGCGGCACAATTGTTGCAACAACTGGGAAGTGGGGAAATAGTTTCTGAGGATTTAGTTCAATCTATTCTCAAAGCTGAACAAAAATCTGAGGCTGACATTTGGGAACAGCGCGAAAGAATAGAACTGTTGCAGCAGAAGTTAGATGAAATCGTAACTTTCGATCCTAATCTCAAATCTAAAATCCAAAATCTCAAATCCCTTGCAAATTACTTGGTGAGAAAAAGCGTCTGGATTGTTGGTGGTGATGGTTGGGCTTATGATATTGATTTTGGTGGTATCGATCATGTAATTGCTAGTGGTCGAAACGTCAACATTTTGGTGATGGATACAGAAGTGTATTCTAATACAGGCGGTCAGTCTTCCAAAGCCACGCCACGAGCCGCAGTTGCTAAATATGCCGCTAGTGGTAAGCCAGCACCTAAAAAAGACTTAGGGATGATTGCGATGACCTACGGAAATGTCTACGTAGCAAGTGTAGCCCTTGGTGCTAGAGATGAACATACCCTGAAAGCATTTTTGGAAGCAGAAGCTTATGATGGGCCATCACTGATTATTGCTTACAGCCATTGCATAGCCCACGGTATCAACATGACCACAGGGATGAATCATCAGAAAACTTTGGTAGAATCAGGTCGTTGGTTGCTGTATCGGCATAATCCAGAGTTGCTTAACCAGGGTAAAAATCCATTGCAATTGGATATGCGATCGCCTACGCAATCTGTAGAACATTCGATGTATCAAGAAAATCGCTTCAAGATGCTCACCAAGAGTAAACCCGACGTTGCCAAACACTTATTAGAACAAGCCCAAGCTGAAGTAGATACACGTTGGCAAACGTACCAATATCTGGCAAAACGCGATATTCTCTGAATATTAACCCTAATTTTAGTTATAAAAATTGCGACTTAACTAACTCAAGTCGCAATTTTCGTTATAAAAACCCATTTTTTTTGTTACAAACATCAGAATTTTTGTTACAAAAAACCATTTTGGTTACTAAATTCATTATTTTTGTGACAAACATTAGAATTTTCGTTATAAAAAAACCATTTTGGTTACTAAATTCATTATTTTCGTGACAAACATCAGAGTTTTCGTTACAAAAGCACCATTTTAGCTACTCAAATCGTTATTTTCGTTACTAACGCTATGGTTTAAGGTGTGTTGAACCCAAACTTTAGTCAACAAACGCGCAAATGTTGGGTTTCATTCCTCAACACAATCTATAAAAAGAGTGCAATGTCTACGATGGACTGTGACGCTCGAATGCAAGAGCCTGTTGCAAACCAGACTCACTAACGCAACTCTTGGAGACGCTGCGTGTAGCTTGTTTCCCCGTAGAGATACGCTATCGGTGACGTAAAAACTTTATATAGCACTTCCTAAAATTCACTATAACTTTATCAAAATCACACCCAGCCTCTTGACAATGCTTAGATATTTATAAGAGTATTTAAGTGATTTAACGGTTATCAAAGTAATTTTTGCTTGCAAAGTCAGATCGGTTAACTAGCTGACACCAAAAGAGCACTATCAATACAATTCGTAATTGTAATCTTGTAATTCGTGATTAAATTTTATAATTACGAATTACAATTACGAATTACAAATTATTCAATTACTGCGATCGGTCAGATGTGGCAGCAGAGAGGCATCAAAGAGAGTAAGCGGGGAAATATTAATAGATAGCTCAATTTTAGAAGAGAGCAGGTGCGATCGCCCAATCTACAACGCAGTAACAAATTGACAATTTAATGGCAGTGCGGTAAAGGCTGGAAGAGCAAATTAGATTAGGATTTTCGTAAAAAATTCTGACCAAGCAGCTTGGTACTCAGCCTCATAGTACAGATTGGTGTAAATGAGCCACCCTTATAAAATGTCTAAAATCCTTATGCAATGGGAATTACGAATTACCCGTTCATGCAGCGTCTTGTAGAGAAGCGGTACAAGTGTCTTTGCTAATGACCAAGGACAAATAACTTATAAAAACTAAACTGGAGACATGATGGCAAATTCAACTTTTAACCTTTTAAATCTCAACGCCACTCAGGGCTTTGCTATTAACGACATCAATAAAGGTGACAGTGCACGAAGTTCTGTCAGCAATGCGGGAGACATAAATGGCGACGGCATCGACGATGTGATTATCGGGGTATTCCTTGCTTCCCCCAACGGCTTATACAGTTCAGGGCAGAGCTACGTGGTGTTTGGCAGCAAAGGCGGTTTTGATGACGAATTCAGCCTTTCCTCCCTCAACGGCACCAATGGCTTTACTATCAACGGCATCAATGAAGGTGACTTATTAGGCTCTGTCAGTAATGCCGGAGACATCAACGGCGACGGCATCGACGATGTGATTATTGGTGCACGCTCTGCTGACCCGAACGGCTCCAATTCAGGGCAGAGCTACGTGGTGTTTGGCAGCAAGTCTGGTTTTGATGCCCAATTCAACCTCTCTACCCTCAACGGAACTAATGGCTTTACTATCAACGGCATCAATGAAGGTGACTTCTCAGGCTGGTCTGTCAGCAGTGCCGGAGACATCAACGATGACGGCATCGACGACCTGATTATCGGGGCAGGCTATGCTGACCCTAACGGCTCTAATTCAGGGCAGAGCTACGTGGTGTTTGGCAGCAAGTCTGGTTTTGATGCCCAATTCAACCTCTCTACCCTCAACGGAACTAATGGCTTTACTATCAACGGCATCAATGAAGGTGACTTCTCAGGCTGGTCTGTCAGCAGTGCCGGAGACATCAACGGTGACGGCATCGACGACCTGATTATCGGGGCATTCCTTGCTGACCCCAACGGCTTCGGTTCAGGCTTCGGTTCAGGGCAGAGCTACGTGGTGTTTGGCAGCAAGAACGGTTTTGATGCCCAATTTAACCTCTCCACGCTCAACGGCACTAATGGCTTTATTATCAACGGCATCAATCAAGAAGACCGTTTAGGCTCGTCTGTCAGTAGTGCGGGAGATATCAACGGCGACGGCATCGACGACTTGATTATCGGGGCACCAGATGCCAGGCCCAACAGCAATTACTCAGGGCAGAGCTACGTGGTGTTTGGTAGCAAGGGCGGTTTTGATGCTCAATTCAACCTCTCTACCCTCAACGGCATTAATGGCTTTACTATCAACGGCACTAATATAACTTACTACTCAGGCTCGTCTGTCAGCAGCGCGGGAGACATCAACGGCGACGGCATCGACGACCTGATTATCGGGGGAGGATTGGGTTTAGGGGAGAGCTACGTAGTGTTTGGTAGCAAGGACGGTTTTCGTCCCCAACTCGACCTCTCCACCCTCAACGGCACTAATGGCTTTACCATCAAAAGCGCCACAGGTAGCTTATTTAGCTCCGCTGTCAACAGCAGTGCGGGAGATATCAACAGTGACGGCATCGACGACCTGATTGTCAGCACACTATATGGCGACTTCAGCGGACCTTTTTATAACTCATTGCAGAACACCTACGTGGCGTTTGGCAACCGCGCTCCCGTACTCGATCTCAACGGCAATTCAGAGGGAATTGATTTTAGCACTACCTTTAGCGGTACTCCCGTCTCCATCCTCGATCGCAATTTCACCCTAAGTGACAATAATACCACTACCTTAGCTGGTGTCACCATTACCATTACTAATCTTTTTAATGGCGCAGCCGAAAGTCTTAATGCCACTGCTATTGGTAACATCACTTCTACCTACAACCCCACCACGGGCACTCTCACCCTGAGCGGCACAGATACCATTGCCAATTACCGACAAGTTCTTAACAGCCTTACCTACAATAATACTGCTGCCGCTACTGCTAACACTACAATTGAGTTTGTCGTTAATGACGGGCAAGGTTTTAGTAATACCAGTGCAGTAGCAACTACCACCTTGGGTATTGTCCAGAAATTCATCACGGGAACTAAGAGTGCAGATATCCTCATCGGCACACTCAACAACAATATTATCGATGGAAAAGCTAGTAACGATATCCTCACAGGTAACGGTGGTCAAGATAAATTTATCTTTCTCCCTGGCGATGGTATCGACACCATCACGGACTTTGGCGGCATTGGCAAAGGCACAAATCCTTCATCAGGGGTGATTTCTCAAGTTGACACGCTGAACTTTACAGGATTGGGATTGACTGCTAAAAATCTGCAATTAACTCAAAATGGTAACAATCTAGAAGTCACTTTTGAAGATATCGCCAACACCAAAGTCATCCTGCAAGACTTTCAACTAGAATACTTGGATAATTTACCAGTATTAGGTAGCAGAGCTGCGATCGGCAATATCCTGTTTGATGGACAGACCAGCATCGCTGACAGTTTTGATGTCTTCGATGCCAACTCCACTCAAACTAACTTGTTTAATAAGAACACGGTGACATTCCTCAATGACCTTAACAATAACATCACAGGTTTTGACGATTCCAATGATGTGATTAATGGTCAGGGAGGTGATGATATCATCAACGGCAAGGGTGGCAACGATTTGCTACGAGGCGGCGCTGGTAATGATACCCTCATTGGTAATGATGATACCTTCATTGGTAGTGAAGACTATGATACTCTCGTTGGCGGTGCAGGTGCTGATAGATTTGTGTACAAAAAGGATTTTTCCAAACTTTCTCCTTCTACTTTTGTAGTAAATACCATTAGTGACTTTAATAGTTCTGAAGGTGACAAGATTGTACTGGATATAACTTTCTTTAATGCCATTACCTCTGTTGCGGGAAATGGTTTTAGTAATACCAGTGATTTTCAAGTCACTAATTTAGCAGGCACTAGCACGGCGAAAATTGTCTATGACGCTGTGAGTGGGCAGTTGTTTTACAACCAAAATGGCAGTGCGGCTGGTTTTGGCAGTGGTGGTCTATTTGCAACTCTAACCGGTGCGCCAACTCTCACTGCATCAGATTTTGTCTTGCAAGTGTAGTTTGTCCAAAACACGAAACTACTAGCTCGGAATTTTGAAATTGAATCCTTTACTAATACCAATTCAATTAATGATTGCAACACATTTTTGGGTAAAGACGCGACGCCAGTCGCTACAACGGGGAGCCACTGCGGTCTTCTCCCAAGGGGAGACGCCAAGGGCGATGGGGTTTCCCCAAGTGGAGCAAGTGGCGTGGGAACCCCCGCAACGCGCTGGCTTATGAATCGCGTCTCTACAAATGGTCTATTTGTTGCATTCTTTTTTCCAATTGGTATAACAACTCTCGGCTATTTAGATAGACGAGTCATTTCAAACAATTGTTGGGCATTACTTCCTAGAAAAGCATCGAAAAGTACCTGCTTTCCAGATTCCATTTCTACTAGATAGCGCTGGGCAATTTCATAATAGGCGTAAGTCCAAGGAATCTGAATTTCTGCACCACTGTTATCATCTAATACTGTCACTATTTCGGTGACTGCTTGAGTCGCAGTTTGCCGCAAACCACAAGCAATATTTCCCTCTATCTCTGCTTTCATTGGTACACCCAGGTTAGCTAAAGCACTGGCGGTGGTATCAATATCTGGATATTCTGGAGTATTTTGGCCGTTGACGTAGCCTGTAAAGTGGTTGACAGCATATCCATGCAGCAACACCCAAGCCCCATACTGAGTAACCTGATTCACCTCTTCGACAACAGAACGCTGGGGAGGTAGCCAAGGACGGGTGAAGACTTGTTGGAGTTGTTTGGCGATAATTTCCAAGTCCGCATCTTTTTGTAGAAGAGTAAGGGGTGAGATGAGTTTGTCTGGGATTGAAGATACTGTTTTAGAGATGAGTTGAGCAATATTATTAGGCAATTCTTCGACAATTAACTCGCTGATAAACAGCTTGGGTAAATTAAATTCCTCTTGCTGCGGATGATGATAATGACGGGCGTACAAATGAGTTTGAGCAAAAGTATACTCTCCAGCCGCCACATAACCCAAAGCTTCTGCAAGTTGTGCGAGATAGTCAATTCCTAAGTTAAGTTTACCTTGTGGAGTATCTACTAATAAACGCAATGACCGAAAGGCGATGTGGTCGTTGGCGACAGTCCCACCCGCAGCAGTAATCATTTGCTGGTAGGTACGAGCATGATTTACCCTAGCGCTGTATTCTTGCCAAAGTAATTTCCATAAATTAAGGGCTATTTTATTTGTCATTTGTCATTTGTCATTTGTCGTTGGACATTAAGCACTGGTTATTTCTTTTTTGTTCTTCCTAATATTTTAAGAGCTTAAAATCTCGCTGATAATCTGAAGGGCAGTTTGAATTTGGTTGCTGTCGATAACTAAAGGGGGACAGAAACGAATTGCTGCTTTACCGCAACCTAGCAATAATAAACCGCGTAAAAAAGCTTCTTGAATAATGCGATCGCGCAATTTATAATCGAGATTACCCTGTTCATCTAATAAATTTACCGCTACCATCAAACCTTTACCTCGTGGTGGTGATACTCTGGGAAATCTTTGATGCAACTCGGTAAGACTAGCTTGTAAGAATTCTCCCATCTGGGTAGCGTTGGTCATTAAACCACTTTCTAGCAGTCGCAATGTGGCAATACCAGCAGCACAAGCTACGGGATTACCGCCAAATGTAGTAGCGTGAGAACCAGGAGGCCAAGTCATTAACTCTGGTCTAGCAAGTATCGCTCCTAACGGCATACCACTGGCGATACCTTTAGCAGTAGTAATGATATCAGGCATCACATTCCAATGCTCGATCGCAAATAAGCGACCAGTCCGCCCCATTCCTGCTTGTACTTCATCCACTACCATCAGAATACCGTGGCGATCGCATATCTCCCGAATTCGCTGCAAGAAACCATCTTCGGGTACGATATATCCACCTTCTCCTTGAATCGGTTCGACGACGATCGCCGCTACTTCTTGCGGTGGTAAAATCGTCGTAAATAGCTGTTGTTCCAAGTAATCTAAGCTAGCGTGAGTGCCATAAGCGATATGAGTTACCCCAGGAACTAAAGGCCCAAAGTTAGCTCGCTGCACTGCTTTGGAACCAGTCAGAGACATTGCCCCATAAGTGCGTCCGTGAAATGCACCTAAGAAGGCTACGATTAGCGATCGCTTGGTGTAATATCGAGCTAGTTTGATGGCTCCTTCGTTCGATTCTGCCCCGGAATTGGTAAAAAATATCTTTGCAGGAAACCCAGCATTACCTTGTAGATGGGGAAAGGGAGCGCGAATTGCTAATTGTTCCGCTAGTTCCACCATCGGCTCATAATAGAAATCTGTCCCTGACATGTGCAACAGCCGCGCCGACTGTTCTTGAATTGCTTTGACAACTTCTGGATGAGCGTGTCCGGTAGCGGTGACAGCAATACCTGCGGTCATATCCAGAAATACATTGCCATCCACATCTTCTACCATACAGCCCTGACCGCGAGATACAACTAACGGATAATCGCGGGTGTAAGAAGGAGAAGTTACGGCGCGATCGCGTTGTACAATTGCTTGAGCGCGAGGCCCAGGTAAGGAAGTTACTAAACGGGGTATAAGAGGTAAATTTAGGTTAATAGGAATACTTAACATAATTTTTTCTATTTTTTAAAGATTACTGATGATTAAACGCTAAAGCTTGATTGCTGACAGTAGCATTTGATTCTATTACTGTAAGAATTACGCATTTACCGAAAAAGCTTTATAGTAAAGATTTTCGTATTTTGTAAGACTTTGCCCGTGTTTATAACACAACTTCTGCGATCGCGTCATATTACATTTTTTGAAGCAAGCATAACAGCTGTACAAGCTACAGAACATTTATTGAGAGAACCTGTATTACATCCACAGGAGAATTGCTGTATGCAAAAATTAATATAACTTTCTGAGATAATCAACGAATGACTTGGGCATCTGGACAAAAGTTACACCGCGATCGGTATGAAATTAAGCAACAGTTAGGACAGGGGAACTTCGCTATTACTTATCTTGCTGAGGATCGGGATGGCAAGAATGTTGTGATTAAAACATTGGATTCCAATTTGCTCAATCAATTAAGTAACGAAGACCGCGATCGCTTAAAATCAGGTTTTGCAGATGAATCCCGTAAACTAGCAATATGCAAACATCCGAATATTGTTCAAGTCATTGATACCTTCGAGTCAGGTGATTTAAAATGCATGGTCATGGAGTATATTCAAGGAGATAATTTAGCCAATATTGTCCAACCGCGAGGATTTCTCCCAGCAAAAGAGGCTCTAGATTATATCCAACAAATTGGGAAAGCACTCATTGCAGTTCATAAACAAGGATTTTTACATCGAGATGTGAAACCTGAAAATATCATTTTGCGGTCGGGTACGCATCAGGTTGTTTTGATAAACTTCGACTTAGCACGAAGATTCGTTGATAACCCAGTATCAAGTCGCGGTAACTTAGTTGACAAATTTACACCAATTGAACTGTATTCCAACTCTCCTAGACAACAGGCGCGGCGTAAACCTTGGACTGATATTTATTCTCTTGCGGCAACTTTATATTTTTTATTAACAGGAAAACTGCCAGAAAGTGCTATTGAGCGCCAAGATAACAATAAGCGTTTAATTCCACCTAACGAATTGAATGATAAGATTAGCGATCGCGTCAATCAAGCCATTCTCCACGCAATGGAACTACAACCCGACAATCGTCCCGAAACAGTAGAAGACTGGTTAAAAGAATTAGGTTTAAACACAGCAAGTCTTTCTCTTCCCAAACTTCTTTGGGCACAACCTCTGTGGGCACGTATATTAGAGATTATGGGTGTATTAGCATTATTCGCAGCCTTGATATCAGGAGTCAAAGACGGCACAGATTTATTCAAAGATTGGTTCCCAGACAAATCAGCACCTACCAATCCCCTAACACAACAAACGCCATCATCTTCTGCTAGACCACAAAATAGGTAATAGGCTAGACTTACGCAAAAGTTAGTTTTAGAGTTGCATTAGCTGCTTTTGCAACTCCAAAAGTTAGTTTTCAAGTCACATTAGTTGCTTTTGCGACTCCAAAAGTTGGTTTTCAAGTCACATTAGTTACTTTTGCGACTCCAAAAGTTGGTTTTCAAGTCACATTAGTTGCTTTTGCGACTCCAAAAGTTGGTTTTCAAGTCACATTAGTTGCTTTTACAACTCCGATAGTTAGTTCAGCAGTAGCCAGAACACCTCAATCTTCTTCTCTGCGCCGGTCACTGAGCGTAGTCGAAGTGCTGCGTGAGCTTATTCAGCAACACCAACCACGAGAACTCACAAAAAGCGTGTCACAATCAACATTAGCCATTTATAAATCTGGGCGTATGTTCTGGCAAGACGGACAGCTAATATACAACGGCAAATACAAAATAGAAAAATACTTGGGTGGTGGTGGTTTTGCACTTACCTACCAAGCAATGCATACCAAGCTAAACCGCCGAGTCGTCATCAAAACCCCCAACATCAGCGTCCAACGAGATCCAGATTATCCCAAATATGTTGAACGCTTCAAAAAAGAAGCACAGATGCTAGCAATGTGTTGTACAGACCCACATCCCCATATTGTGCAAGTATTCGACTTTTTTGTTGAAGAAGATGGTCGCTACTGTTTAGAAATGCAATATATAGCAGGCGAGAGTTTATTGGAATATGTGCAACGCCAAGGGAAATTACCCGAAACTGAAGCTGTAAGATACATCCGCCAAATGGGTTTAGCTTTGGTAGAGGTACATAAAAAAGGAGTTTTTCATCTCGATGTCACTCCCCCCAATATTATGCTCAACTTTAATTCAGAGATTCCTAACTCAGGCAAAGCAGTATTAATTGACTTTGGTATTGCCGGCGATATGTCCCCACCGAGTACATTGTCTAGGTCTTTTGGTAACAGGGTATTTGCGCCCTATGAGTTAACATGCAAAGGGATTCGTCACTCAACAGTTGATATCTACTGCTTGGCTGGATCATTGTACTATGCCATCACTGGACAACGCCCTACCAATTCCTTTGACCGCAAGTATGAGCAAGAGGAATTAGTACCACCAAAGCAACTTGTCCCTAGTCTTAGTGATGCTGTAAATGAAGCGATTCTGCAAGGCATGGCATTAGAGGCAAAAGATCGACCTCAGACAATGGAAGAGTGGTTGAATTTTCTCTCCTCCTCGCAAGCTAATCTAACAGAAGTGATATTAGCTTCAGATGTAGGGGTAAATTACCAAAATCTAGAAAATTTACTCAAAGCGGGTCAATGGAAAGCAGCAAACCAAGAAACCATCAGAGTCATGCTGAAAGTAGCCAAAAGAGAACAGCAAGGCTGGCTTAATTATGAATCCATTGAAAATTTTCCCTGCACAGATTTACGCACAATTGACCAATTGTGGGTAAAATACAGCAATGGTCATTTTGGCTTTAGCGTACAAAAACGTATTTGGCTAGAATGCGGTGGCAAAGTAGATTATGAAACGGAGTGTCTTTTGGGCGATCGCTTAGGCTGGCGCAAATTTGAAGGCTGGTTAGAAGAATATGAATACAACTATTCGCTAGACTCTACCCAGGGGCATCTCCCCGCGGTTAGAATACAACTATTCGCTAGACTCTACCCAGGGGCATCTCCCCGCCATTCTATGTTTTTTGGCTTTCGCTTTTGGCTTTCGCTTAGGCAAGGCTGGCAACAAATTCTTCTCTCGCGTCCAGACTTGTAAATTGTAATGTATAAAGGTTTACGAAATTTGTAAAACTTTGTAAACAAGATATATTCCACGAAGCCTTGTGGGTTTTAGCTTTTCGTTATCTGGCACTGTTTAAATAAGCGAGGTACTCAGGCGCACGCTTTGCAAACACAAAAAGCCGCAATCAATATTAGATTAGGATATAAATTGAATACCCAGTTTTTCAACCATGTAAATACAGGGGTAATAATGACTATTAAAGAACAAATTAACCAAGAACTAGAAAAATTACCCGAACCCTTATTGCAGGAAATTTTAGACTTTGTACAATTTTTGCAAGTCAAATATGAAAAAAATAGTCTATCTTCATACACCCAACCTGCTCAAACGGTTACAACAGAGCATACCTTAACAGGTTCTACTGCTGAAGATTTATTAGAATTTGTCGGTAGTTGGGAAGGTTCAGATATTAGAGAATGCCTACAACTAGTTCATGACAGTCGGATACCTCTAGAATTTTAATTATGTATCTACTAGATACTAATCACTGTTCTTTCTTGATGGAAGGTGTACCTAGCGTTGTAAATCACTTGCGATCGCTTGGTCAGGTACAATTAGCAACCAGTGTTATTGTTGCTGGTGAGTTGCACTTTATGGCACAAAACTCACATTAAAAAGCTGCTAATTTAATAAAAATTAGTGCATTTCTCAAACGAATTAATTTATACGGGATCGACAAAGAAACAACAGAAATCTACGGTGATTTTAAATCAGAAATTATCAAGCAATTCGGCCCAAAAGAAAAAAATAAACGTAAAACAACCAAACTAAATACCATAGGCATTAGTGAAAATGACCTCTGGATAGGTGCTACAGTTTTACGTCATTCATTGACTCTTGTTTCATCTGATAGCGACTTTGAGTGAATGCGACAAGTCAGAGAAATTTCTTGGGAAAGTTGGATGTAAATTAAGCAGGGTAAAAAAACATCTAATTTACACCTACTCAATTAATGCAAAAACTTCTCCACACATCTTACAAATATTTCCACACCCATTGCCAACGCCGTACTTGTAGAAAATATTCCCCATTTCCCATTCCCTATCCCCTATCCCCTCTATGGGAACCACCAACTTCCTCTATCGCTGTAAAACTGAAACCGTGCAAAGCCAAGAAATTGACCGTGAGATTTTTCACCTACAGGGAATGCAGTAACACCCAATAAGTAAACACCAGAAAAGCTGGGATTACTTACAGGGCGGAGGGCGATGGTAATTGTCTG
This sequence comes from Nostoc sp. DedSLP04, assembly GCF_034530775.1. Taxonomy (NCBI): domain Bacteria; kingdom Bacillati; phylum Cyanobacteriota; class Cyanophyceae; order Nostocales; family Nostocaceae; genus Nostoc; species Nostoc sp. DedSLP04. Next base: position 55,840 of record NZ_JAVRCL010000024.1, read on the forward strand.
TCCTGGAGTTACAGGTGGATCAAAGATTACAGAAACAGTGCGTATCTTGCTCTCGTTGATGACTGAACCTAGTTGCAGTTGCGTTTCTTTGCGATCGCGTGTGCCGACAAATGCACGGGTATCATCAAGATTGTAGCGGATGTATTCTGACCCCTCTTTTTGGGCGATCGTTACCTTCTGGAGGGATTCTCCAGCATTTTCCGGCACATTGATGGTGAAATAGTAAGTTGCGCTCAAAACATTAACATCTTTGTAAGTAGTTATCGCTTCAACAAGTTTTGGCGGTTGGACGAAATAGACTAAGCCATCTCTAAGCTGCACAGCTTGAGCCACCGGCAGCGTAACTTCTCCAATGCCAATTGTTAACGAGAGTGTTATTCCAAACAAAGTTGTAAGGCGCATAATTCAGATATAAAAAAACGCACTTATTCTTATTCTAGTTCCTTGGGAATCAATGACTGAGGAACGATCGAAGCTTGTTTTTCCCCAAAGGAAGATTTTGTATACCACCAAGCCCAAGCAATTAAAACGGCTTGAAGGGGAAGCCTAACTACGTGTACCCAAGGTGAATTTGGTATATGTTCAATCTTAATCAGATTAGCCGCCATGTAAATATTGGCAGGGTAAACAGCAATAAAAAGAGCAAGAAGTCCCCAAGCAGCAGCTTGACTTACAGGCGGAACTAATAACCCGATGCCACCCAAAATTTCATAAAAGCCACTGAGATAAACTAATCCTAAAGGATAAGGTAGTTGTGGCGGCACGATTTTGACATATTCTTGTGGAACAAGAAAGTGTGTTACTCCAACCACAATGATAGATATAGCAAGGATGACACGTAATGTTTCCTTATGCTTATTCATGGTTTTTGCCTCTTTATATACTTGCCCTATTACTTCAGTTTGACTGATGGATGTTAATCTGCATTGAGTCAATAGGAGTAAAAATCGACAAAATTTTCCCAAGTACTTACCAAAACAATGCTGAGTAAAAAAGCAATAATTGCACTCAGCACGGGCTAAACCTAGCTATCCGCTAACGGAACTCACAACTGGGCTACTCCTGAAAAAAGTGATTGCAACTATAAATAAAACTGATGCACCGGACTGTACTAAAGGATTTATTAACTATGTCACGGCTCGGTTAGTAAAGCAAAACCACATTTTTATCAAAATTTTTTTAATTACGCTTGCATTTTTAACTACTCTTGTATTAGTATAACTACGACAGCGCAAAACAGTAATATTTGCTGCTTAACAATACTTTTGCCAAAATAGCCTAAGACAAGCGCTTGCTTGAATATGAGGCAGAAACTAGAATCTGCACTAAGATGTACACGACAGTTAAAAATACTTCTGTAAAACCATACAGAACAAAATTTTCATGACGGAATTTTTTGTTACATGGCAAAAAGGAGCATTTAAAATCTTAGGTTTGTTCGATGTCAAGGCTCATAATTTGGCGAAGGTATTGTTAATTGTGCGTAATTTTTTCCAAATCAAATTGGATTGCTATAGATTCACTTTGACTAAACAATCAAAACTTTGGAGGAAAACAATGACAGCTACAACAACCACTAATGCTAATAATCTATACAATGTACAAAATCAGTGGGGTGGTGCATCTGCTCCGTGGAATCCTGGTGGAGTATGGGTAATTGGAGCTAGAGCAGATCAGCGCATTGTCGAACTCAAAGTTTCATCAAGTGACAACGGCAAAACACTTAATGGAACTACGACTTATGCTGGTGAAGGCCCCATCGGTTTTAAGGCTACCTTAACTGGAAGCGACAACTACAACGTAGAAAACCAGTGGGGAGGCTCATCTGCTCCGTGGAATCCTGGCGGGACTTGGGTACTTGGCGCTCGATCAAATCAAAATGTTGTTGCGATCGATATTACATCGAGCGACGGCGGTAAAACCCTGACTGGAACTATCACTTATGCTGGTGAAGGCCCCATCGGTTTTAAGAGTGCTGCTGTTGATGGCCGTGTCTATAATGTGGAAAACCAATGGGGAGGCTCATCTGCTCCGTGGAATCCTGGTGGGACTTGGGTACTTGGCTCTCGATCGAATCAAAATGTTGTTGCGATCGATATTACATCGAACGATGGCGGTAAAACCCTGACTGGAACTATCACTTATGCTGGTGAAGGCCCCATCGGCTTTAAAGGTAACATTGTCGCCGGCAACAACTACACAGTAGAAAACCAGTGGGGTGGTAATACAGCACCCTGGAATCCTGGTGGGACTTGGATAATCGGTGCTCGTGTGGGACAGAATGTAGTAGCGCTCAATGTCACATCTAATGATGGTGGGAAGACCCTAACTGGAACCACGACATATTCTGGTGAAGGCCCTATCGGCTTCCGATCGCACCAAATCTAAAAAGGCGATCGCCCTATATAGGTTTTCGGTTAAGTAGGTACTGAACCGCACCCCTAACCCCCTGCTCGCTGTTTCGTGGCAGGGGGTTATGATGTAACTATAGGGTAACTCAGCACTCAGCACAGGCTAAACCTTAGCTATCCGCTAACAACACTCCTGAAGCTAAATCTAATTTTTCTCGAACTATTCTCTCATCTCTAAAGCCGACCAACACAGCTTTTCCATCTTTGACGAAAAGTGGACGTTTGAGCAGCATCGCATCGTGAGTGAATGCATCAACCCACTGTTCATCAGCCCAAGTCTTCTTTTCATCTCCTAAAGCGCGGTAGGATTGACCAGAGGTGTTTCGCATGGGAGCAAAACCCAAAGACTTTACCCAGTTTTGAATCATCTCACGAGTCGGCGGAGTATCTTTGGTGTTGATAAATTCATGGTCAATGTTGTTGTGTTGGAGCCACGTCAAAGCTTTTTTGCAAGTGCTGCAATTGGGAATTCCGTAGACTTGAATAGACATAAAATAATTAAGCAACAATCTCCATATATGACATAGTAGGTGGAACTTCTGCTATCAATGCTCTTGTCGTAGAGTCTCTACGACAGAAATTTAAGAGTAGCGATCGCTTTTAGCAATCGGTAATTCCAAGTATGGAACTGGTTGATCCATAATTCGAGGATTCTGAAATACCAAGGAATAGTTTTACTAAAACTTTTATCCATAAAAAATATGAGCGATGCCTTTAACCGACTTGCACCCTTCATCCAAGAATATATTTATCATCACCAGTGGACTGAATTACGACCAGTTCAAATTGCCGCTTGTCAAGTTATATTTGACACTGATGCTCACTTGCTAGTTACTGCTGCAACTGCTGCTGGTAAAACAGAAGCAGCTTTTTTACCAGTTTTGACTCTATTACATGAAAACCCTGCTGCCACAATTGGCGCATTATATATTAGTCCAATCAAAGCTTTAATTAACGATCAATTTGAGCGTCTCAACGACTTACTCAAAGAAGCAGATATTCCAGTTTGGCACTGGCATGGCGATGTTTCCCAAACTAGAAAAAACAAGCTTTTAAAGAATCCTCAAGGGATTCTGCAAATTACTCCAGAATCTCTGGAAAGTTTGCTAATTAATAAAAATAACGACTTACTTCGCTTATTTGGTGATTTAAAATTTATTATCATTGATGAAATTCACGCCTTTATGGGTTCAGAACGCGGTTGTCAAATTATTTGCCAATTACAACGTTTAGCAAAGTTGACGCAAAAACAACCGCGTCGTATTGGTTTATCGGCAACTCTTGGGGATTACTCAATAGCAGAAAATTGGTTGCGATCGGGAACAGATAAGCCAGTAATTACACCAAAAATTGATCGTATAAAACGCCAGATAAAACTAGCTGTAGAACATTTTTATATTACTGATGAAATAGATGAATCAGAAGCAACAGCAGATGAACAATATATTTTCAACCTCAGCAAGTCTCGCAAATGCCTGATATTTGCTAATAATCGCACACGTACCGAATCTGTAATTGCATCTTTGCGACAAATTGCCACAGAACAAGGACTACCAGATATATATCATGTGCATCATGGGAGTATATCTGCTAGCTTACGGCAAGCTGCTGAAAATGCGATGCGTGAACCCAACAATCCAGCCGTTACCGCCGCCACTCTAACTCTAGAATTAGGCATAGATATCGGTCATTTAGAGCGAGTGATTCAGTTAGAATCACCCTTGTCTGTAGCTAGCTTTTTACAGCGCTTGGGACGAAGTGGTAGAAGAGGAGAAGCTGCTGATATGCGTTTTGTCTGTGCTGAAGATAAGCCACTAGCAGAAGCTTCTCTACCAGAACAAATACCCTGGCAACTTTTGCAATGTATTGCTATTATTCAACTTTATTTAGAGGAACAATGGATTGAACCAATTAGACCAATTAAATATCCTTTGAGTTTGCTCTATCACCAAACCATGAGTATTTTAACAGCAGCAGGGGAAATTTCAGCTAATGCTCTAGCTAAACAAATTTTTAGTCTACCCCCCTTTAATGCTCTTTTAAAAGAAGATTTTCAATTATTACTACGCTATTTAATTGATATTGGTCATATTCAGCAGACTGAACAAGGTAAATTAATCCTGGATTTGGCAGGAGAAAAGGTGGTGAGAAAATTTCAGTTTTATGCTGTCTTTGCTGAACAGCAAGAATATATTGTTAAGCAAGGTACAACAGAAATTGGCAGTATTGTCACACCGCTTCCTGTTGGTAATCAATTTGCTTTAGCTGGCAGAAGTTGGGAAGTCGTAGAAGTTGACTTCAAGAAGAAGGCTATTTTTGTTAAACAAGCTGAGGGTAAATCTAGTATTTATTGGCGTGGTGGTGGTGGGACTATTCATACCAAAGTTTTGCAACGAATGCAGCAAGTATTATTTGAGAATATCCAGTATAGTTACTTACAAAAAAATGCTTGGAACCGGTTATGTCAAGTTCGCCAAATGGCGCAGCAAGTTGGATTAGATAAGCAGAATATTTTGCAATTAGAAAAAGGTAAATGCTGTATTTTTCCTTGGATGGGTACGGTTGCTTATCGCACCTTAGAAAGATTACTCAACTCATACTGTCGCGAATCGTTGGAAATTACAAGTATTGGCGGAGTAAATCCCTATTATTTGACAATTAAATTAGGCAAGGATAAATTGAAATATCTTTATCGTGAAGTTACTTCATTATGTGAACAAAGAATTATTCCAGAAGATTTAGTCAGTAGCTCAGAAGCACCGGAAATTCAAAAATATGATGGTTTTATTCCTCATTCACTTTTACGAAAAGCTTTTGCTACTGATTATTTGGATATGAATGAACTCAAAAAACAAGTGGCATTGTGGGAAGAATAAAAATATAATTCGGAACTCTTTAAAAGCAGCTATTTTTTAATTAACTTTTGGAGCGATCGCAAATCATAATTTAAGATTTTTCCAGTCTTCAAAAGTTTTAAATTGGAATTTGAATCCAGAATTCTGTGCCTTTTCCTGGTTCTGATAGACAATTCAAAATTCCACCATGTTTTTCTACTATAATTTGGTAGCTAATTGATAGTCCTAAACCTGTTCCCTTACCTACCTGTTTTGTGGTGAAAAATGGATCGAATAACCGCTTTTTAATATCTTCTACCATTCCTAATCCGTTGTCAGCAATTCGGATGACAACAAATTTACTCTCTAAAATTTCAGTACGAATTACAATTTGCGGTTTATAATTTGTTTTTATTTTGACCATTGACTCTTCTAAAGCATCGATCGCATTAGTTAAAATATTCATAAACACTTGATTTAACTGGCCAGCATAACAATCAACTAAAGGCAAATTACCATATTCTTTCACTATAGATATATCCAAGCCAATTCCGTTATTTTTCCAACGGTGATGCAAAATTAATAAGGTATTTTCAATTCCTTCGTGAATGTCAACTAATTTTTTATCTGCTTCATCATGGCGAGAAAAATTTCGCAATCCTAAAACAATTTCACGAATACGATTAGTACCCATATTCATCGATGATAGAAGTTGAGAAAGGTCACTAGTAAGAAATTCCAAATCAATTTTTTTAGCGAAATTTTCAATTTCTACTTCCGGATGGGGATAATGTTGCTGATAAAGGTGCAAAAGAGTTAACATCTCTTGAAAGTATTCATTAGCAAAGGTTAAGTTACCATGAATAAAATTAACTGGATTGTTGATTTCATGAGCAACTCCAGCGACTAATTGCCCTAAGCTAGACATTTTTTCGTTTTGGATCAGTTGAGATTGAGTTTGTTGCAATTTATGCAAGGTTTCGGTGAGTTTTTCAGCTTGGGTTTGAGCTTCTAAAGTAGCAGTGCGACTTTGGGTATAAAGTTGTGCATGATCGATAGCGATCGCTAGTTGATCGCAAACAGCTTGTAACAGGTTAATTTCACTGTTAGTCCAAATGCGATCGCCACTACAATGACTGCACACAATTGCTCCAATTTCTCCAGAATTACTTTTAACTGGTAGCATTAGTTGAGATGTGATGCCAAACTCAGTTAAAAGTTCTTGTATATCATAATCAAGTTGTGATTTACTATTAATATTTTCGATGCAGATTAGCTCTTGAGAGAGAAGATTTTGAGTTAAAAAATTGCTTTTTTGCAGTGGAATACTGCCTAACATACTTGTTAAGTTAGGGTTTCGTGCTTCATAGGTAATAGTTAGGCTTGCTTGGGATGGGTGCGGTAAATAAGAAAGAAAGTAGCAACGGTCAATTTGTAATAAGCTGCGAATTTCATTCACAGCAGTTTCTAGGATCATATCTAGGTCAAGAGAACTGCGAATTTGACTAGCTAGACGCAGTAACAAAGCTTCCCGACGGCTGAGGAGTTCTTCTCGTGCCCAGATTCGGTCAATAGCCACAGCAATATTATTAGCAATCCAATTTAATAGATTATGAGTTGGTTCGGTAAATAATTGTTTGCTAAATAAAGCCATTATACCGATTATTTGCTGCTCTACTATTAAGGGATAAGCAGAAAATCGAGAAATTGAGAATGTAGATTCTATAAGCTTTTCTGAATGATTAACAGATAATTCTTGGTTAAAAATAGCTTGATGGTTTTGAATCATTAAGCCAATAATATTATTGACTAAAGCAATATGTTCTGGGAAATCTTGGGTATCGTTCAAAGCACTACAAGTAATCTCTGTGCAATGAACGCCAGCTTGCAATTGTAGCTGGTTTGTCTGGCGTTCAAATGTCCAGATACAAACGAAGCCGATATCAAGGTATTGGGAAATAGTATTTGTACAATTTTGCAGAATTTCTGGAAGCGTGCCACTTTGAGATAAAGCTAAACTGACTTCTGCACTCAAAACTGACAAGCGCGATCGCTCCAATAAAGCTAACTCTGAAAGCTTACGCTGTGTAATATCTGTACGAATTGATACATATTGATAGGGCTTTCCATCTTGTCCCAACATTGGGGCGATCAAAGTATCAACCCAATAAAAAGTTCCATCCTTGGCTTTATTTTGAATTTCTCCTTTCCAGATTTTTCCTTGGGCAATAGTTTTCCATAAACTTGCAAAAAATTCTTTTGTGTGATATCCAGAATTGATAATCCGATGATCTTGCCCTAAAAGTTCTTCTGAAGAATATTTAGAAACTTCACAAAATAGGTCATTGACATAGGTTATTTTTCCAGTTATATCAGTAATAGCTACCAGTGAATGAGCATTTAAGGCAAATCTAAAAGCTTCTAATTCTTTGATAGATTTTTGTAGAGCTATCTCATTCTCTTTATTAAGAGTTATGTCACGAGCTACTGCATAAATCAATTGTTCTTCACTGAAAGCAGTCGCATTCCATGACAGCCATTTGTAAGAACCATCCTGACAAAGATAGCGGTTTTCAAAGCTGACTGCATCTACAGATTGTGCAATTTTTTCAGCTGCAACAATAGTGGATTCACGGTCTTCAGGATGAACAAATTCGATAAAGGGTTGAGCAACAAGTTCCTGAATTGACCAACCTAGTATTTTTGTCCATACCGGATTTAAATACTTAAAATAACCATCAAAGTTAGCAATACACAATAAATCTAGAGAAAGTGAGAAAAAGCGAGAGTATTTTTCTTCAAATTGTTTGAACTCATATTTAACTAGTTTCATCAGCTTTTTAGGTATGAATCTTTTTTGAAAAATGTTAAATAAGTTAATATATGTTTTATTGAAGTTGAATGATCATTTTCATGTAATATATCAACCTAGAGACTTACCTAATGTCAATTCTAAGCAAGACTGTTGAGCTGACCAATAAAAACGTAATTAACTTGATGTAGAGCCAATAAGTATCTAGTAGTTTCTACTGAGTAAACTAGCTAGCTATCGAGTTAATTCTCTACTGAATAAAGTTTTCCCTAAAAAGCTGTAAAGTAAACATTTAGATTTAAAATTTAAAATAAGAAGTGTTACGTAAACTGAATTAATCAGAATTTTTATTTGTAATTGTCCTTAAATAGCTAAGGCATTAGTACCACAAAGCGTAATTCGTAGTTAAGAATTCAATTACGAATTATAAATTACGTTAAGCGTTAGCGAAAGCGTTGCGGTAGCGAGTATTCAAGCGTCCGCAGGGGCGTCATTACAAATTATTTTTAAGCAATACTCCCGCGCTTTCTGGCTTCTTTGTAGGAAGTTCCCACGTTTTTCAAACCAGCTTTAATCATTTGTTGTTCGAGAAGAGCAAAGAAACGCGCTTTATCGCCACCTTTTACCACTGCTTGATTGTGCGCTTCGGCGATCGCTACAGGGTAGCCATATCCTTTTTGCACTTGTGCTAACATCAGTCCCAGTGCTTGGTCTAACATGGTTGCATTCTCGGCTACCCATACCGGAACTTCGATTCGGGCGATTTCGGTGCCAACGTGGACGTAGCAAAAGTAAATTGTTTGATCGCCATAAAGTTCGAGAATAGGAGAATTACTGCGCCACAGAGTACTGCGTTGTCCTGGTTTGAGTCGGGTTGACCAAACAGAAGTATCTCGCAACTGTTCAAAAATTTTACAAGCTACTTTTTCTAACTGATTTGGGCAATAAGTTTTACAGTCTGGCACTGGATGGGGACAAGCTAATAACCGTAAAAAGTTCATTGTTTCGATGCTGCGAGAGGCGCTAAGATAGCCCATTAAAGGAATTTGAGCATCACGCATCTGCTGCCAAGCTTCTAGGATGGGGGGTAAAATGCGATCGCGTGCATCCATCGGCAACTGTTCTAAAAACCAGTAAATTAGCGAACCATCTACCATCGCTAGCGCTGGCGTTTCCGCTTGTGCTGCATCACACGCAAGTTCTGCTAACACCGTTGTTTCGGAAGCAGTGCGGCGAAAACTCATCCATTCCTCGGTTCTAATTCCCCATTGCCGAGACATATATAAATCTTCTGGACGATAAAATACTTCTGGTAAACTATCGAGTAGCGGATGGCGATTTTGTCCGTAGTGCAAGACGACTCTGCCAATATTTAGCAGATAACAGTAAGCAATTTCATGATGGTTGGGGGCAATTTGAGAACCATCGGTAGCGATGACAGTATGAATTTTTGGGGGAACTGGGATATCGATGCAGGTTTCTAGCGGCTCAATTGGGGTAGCATTAGCAAAGAGAATGCGATCGCGCCATTTTTCCTGGCGATCGATTAAATCTTGTTGACACTCGTAAGCATTTTTTAAATGTTGTTGTGCCAGTTCTAAACGCTGACGACTAGCAGCAGCTTCTAAGGTAAGATGCTGACTTAAACCCTGCATTTGTCGCGCCAGTTTTGTTAGGTCAAGCATAAAAGTAAGTGCGAAGTGAGGAGTGAATACTTGTGAGTTATTATTTCACCTAAATTGACAAAATACATATGTGATTTATATAAATACGTCAGAAATTAAATATGCATTATTCAAAATCTTTATAGAGACGTAGCACTGCTACATCTCTTTTTGACTAGATATTTAATATATTAAAGCCAAGCTGAGAAATCTTTGGCAAACTGAGAAAGTGATAACAACTGAATTCGCGGATCGTTTTGAGCAGCTTCTCGTTCTACTTGGGTATTATAGCCCCAGTCTGCAAGAAAAAGTTTCACATCTTCAAGGTCTGCTTGCTGTTGGACTAATTGTAATGTCTTGAGTCTATCTTCTACAAACCAGAGACTAACAGATTTGTCTTCTGATGACTGAATTAATTCTCGCAAAATTTCATATTTGGGACGCTTAACTTCTTTCCCAAAGATTGATTCTGGTGGTAAATTTACTCCTTCTTGTTGTAACAACTGCTGTACAAAACGCCCTTCTTTAGTTGTCACAATGTATAGCTTAACTCCACTGTCGATAGTTAATTTGATTTTTTCTACTACAGCCGGATAAAATCTATGCAGACTCAGCCAACCACTTAAATCCGTGGTAATCCATTCATCTCGTTGGTTATCTAGTTTTACACCAATTTCTCTTGCTTGAAGCCGATCGTTTAACAAAATTTGTGGGGCAATGCTCCCCCATTCATGAAGAATCTTTTCGTCAGAAATTCCATCTATCAAGGCTTTAATTAAAATGGGCATTTCCCAACCTGTTTCAATAACAGGTCTTAGTCGATAGAATCTTAAAGCCAAATCATCTGGCGGTGTGTCGTTAGCAGAAGACCAAATTTCACAGTAGGTACGCCATGCTACCTCAAAATATTCAATTAATCCGTCGCAAATCACTCCATCAAAGTCCAGGGCTAAAATTTGGGGACTACTTGTGGTCATTGGTTTGAGAATAAAACTGCTGTTGTCAGCTTACCCGACAAATTTAAATCATGCAGTAATTTTTGTTAGTCTTTTATAATTCATAAATTTGCTGAAAAACTGTGGTGGCATTGTAAAATTTGATTTGTTAATGGTAGGTTAACGAGGATCTACAGCAGGTTTGCGATCGACTAAACGAATTTGATTTTGCTTGACTACTACGGTGATTAGTGGTAGAGAGCGTTTAGCTGGCCCACGAACAACTCGGCCTTGAGAATCGTATTGAGATCCATGACTTGGACAAATAAAGTGATTCTTCTCAAGATCCCACTTGACTGTACATCCTAAATGGGTACAGATTGGACTGATAGCGTACTCAGCAATCTGTGGCCCGTTTTGAATAATCAGATAATTTTACCATTAGTAGAATAATCTTCCATGATGATTGGATTTAGCCACAAAGGTCTACTAATATACTACGGTGCGATCGCATTAATATTAATATACATTTGTGTTTACTGTGGGTTGATTTTCATAAAATTAGTTTTTTAAGAGTTGCGCCTAAACTGTAATTTTTAATTATTATTTATTTCTGGAGTAGGAGGTTATTTATAAACCTCAGAGCTAAACTATAACCTCAGATATGCTCCTTAAAAAAAAATTCTTCAAAATATCTTCTCAAACTCTCTCCAGAGAAAGAACTCTTTATGTCTTTAATTTTTTAAGCTGTTGTTAGTCGAGTTCCATTTTTGAATAACTGAAAGCGCCATGAGTGATAAAAATCAAGAAAATCAAATTAATCAACCAGTAGGCGAAGATCGGGATTCTCGTGAAAAGCCAGATGTGAACGAAAGAAACTTAACCGCGAATCCAGGAGATAGAATTTCTGATAAGCCTCAATCAGTTGAAGAGAAGGCTAAACAGGCAGCTGTTGATGATGTACCAGATATTACAGGCGACAAAATCACAGTACCAACTTACTTCGTTGTGGATGAACCTGATGGTGAAAAAAAGGCACTCCACCACGTTAAAGATGCTGAAGAAATTTCCGACATGATTCGGGAAGCACGAGTTGACGAAAATGGAAATCGAGTTTGGTGGTAGTTGTCTATTAAATACGCACAGACGCAGAGAAGTTATCAAATACTCTCTGCTTCTTTGCGTCTCGCGCTGACCACGTTTTGTTTGGTCAAGTTAGTCTTGCTTGATTTCGTTTTGCTCATCTACTGTTTCTCCAAGTGGATCAATTATTTTCCCCTCAAATTTTGCACCTAAACCGAGTCCTAATTCAATTTTAGTAATCGTTTCCAATTCAGCTTCTAACTGCTCGATTGTTGGCAAATTACCTTGCAAAGCCTCTGGCAAAATATCTTTTAGCTGATACACAGAGACACCAATTGGCTTATGCATATCTCGGAGAGAATATTCGGCAATTACCTTATTTTTACTCTTGCATAGAATCATTCCAATAGTAGGCTGATCGTCTGGGTGTCTCAATAAATCATCCACCGCGCTAACATAGAAATTCATCTTGCCGGAATACTTTGGCTTGAACTCTTCAACTTTCAGGTCAATCACTACATAGCAGCGTAAACGCAAGTGGTAAAACAATAAATCGATATAAAAATCTTCACCCCCAACTTCAAGATGGTATTGACTACCTACAAAAGCAAAACCAACTCCTAACTCTATTAAAAAATCGCGGATGTGTTTGATTAAAGCACGTTCCAAATCACGTTCCAGAAAATCTTCTCCTAAATTGAGAAAATCAAAAGTGTAGGGATCTTTCAACAATTGCTGTGCTAATTCTGATTGTGCTTGAGGTAAAGTGCGGTTAAAGTTGGTGGTTGCTTTACCCTGACGATGATACAACTTGCTTTCAATCTGGTGAACTAAAATATTCCGACTCCATCCATGCTGGATAGTTTGTTGTACATACCACAAGCGTTCTGTTTGGTCTTTAACAGTATCCAAAATCCGAACATTATGACCCCAGGCAATTAATGCAACAACTTGTTGCACTAATTGCTCATCTGGATAAGCTTCGGCAAATGCTCGCATATATTTAAGGTTGCGAAGCGAAAAGCCTTTCATTTCTGGAAAAGCTTTCTGCAAGTCAATTGATAACTTTTGCGCCCCAACCCTGCTGCTGTTGACGATTCAGAATATCTCGCCCAATTTGCCAGTAGAGTAATAGTAATTCTTTATTGACTGCAACTGCGACTCGTAACTGAGCGCTAGAAATTCGCGTTTTTAGTTCGTTAAAAAACCTTCATAACCAAACGATCGCAGATGCACTCTTTTGTGAAGTTTCGGATTTATCGTCTCTAGGCATAAAAAAGAATTAGTGCTACTTTTATTCTGCCACCATCACACCAAATTCTGGTATCAGATACAGATACAGCAGAATTTAGAAGTAAAACACTCTTTCTATCTGGGTAATAGACTTAGTTTGTGTACTTCACCAACTTGAAACCTACTGTATACAAGTATCCAGCATTATGGCAGTATTTTTGCTGTATCGGTTAAACAGGATGTGAGTGGAATTTGCCAGAATTTACGCAAGAGCGATCGCCACAACTTCAATATTTTTTTATTAAAAACCTTTTTTAGCCCCGAAAAATTAAAGGTTCTAAGAAGTCGTCACTTGTACCTTTGACATCAGAGTGTATAGCCTGAATAATATTTTTACGTAAAAATCCATACTTATATAAGACTCATATTTGATTTTTGCTAAATATACTGAGAGCAAAACCCGATCGGGCTTGCTCTCAGTTAGCTTGGCTTTTAAAAATCAAATGTGATTGTTATATAAACTGGTATTAATAGGGTTGCATTATGCATTTCTCGAATTCAAGAATCAGTTTAAAAACTCGTCAAAAAAACAATAAAATAGGTACATTTATTTTGACTCATAGCAACATTTTACTGCTGACTGGATATATAATCACTCTACCAATTGGTACATTGATAATTTTATCCTTATTATTACCCTTATTCAGTGCTAGCTTATTCGCTTCCATTGGAAACTCGTATCACTCTACATCGATTCCTTGGATAGATAATGCATCTGAATGCGAACATACTGGCAGAAATTGGAGCGATCGCAAGTGTTGGGATAATGAACACAATCCCATGTTTTGAATGGTGATTGCAAAAAAGCGTAGGCGCAACCCGCACTTCGGCTGCGCTCAGTGACCGTCGTAGACATCGCTCTCATCCATGCCACTGAGTAAATTCCGATCTAACTCGCCAATTGCAAAATAATCATCATTAATATGCAATTATCGCATCAATACGGATTTACTATAGCTTCACAGATGCGATTCTAAATGAGGGAATAAAGATGGATACCCCTGGTAAACACCAGGGGCTTTTTATTTGGCAGCTACCCCTTAAACGTCAACACCGGACTCAATCGCGCCACAACGTTTACCATTTCTGCCTCAACTTGCACATCAATCACAGACTGAATCGGTTTGTAGGCAGCAGGTGCTTCCTCAATTCGGCGTTCTTCACGCAAGGTGATGCAGTCTACTCCGGTTAATCCCAGTTCTGCCTGACTTTGAGATGCACCTTTGCGACTGAGGTCGAACCGAGAACGAATTCTTCCCGCCCCATGTGAGGCCGAATTACAAAATGCTGGATTCCCTCTACCCACCATCAGATAAGAATAAGCACCCATCGAACCAGGGATAATCACTGGTTGTCCTATATGGGCAGGACAAGCGCCCTTGCGTGTTACCCATCCCTGACCTTCTGGTAAAGTGATGTTATGGGGCAAGTCATAAACTAAAGGTGCTTCCACATCTTTGTATACTTCCCGCAAACGCAGACGTAGCAATTCCGCTAACAGCAGGCGATTGATAAAGCCATAGTTAGCAGCAGTTGCCTCAGCTTGTAGGTAACTGGCAACTAGTTCCGGGTGAGAAGAAGTAGAGAGAGGAAAAATCTGAGAATCAGGGTACTTTAGACCTTTTTGCCAAGTCGCCTTAGCTTTATCTCGCCACATTCCCCCAATATACTTACCCACGTTTCGAGAACCAGAGTGAATCATAAAAGCTAGCTGTCCCTCGCGCACTCCCCAGGCGTGGGCAAGTGGGCGATTTTCAACTTTATCAACCCGTTGCACTTCGACAAAATGATTGCCGCCGCCAATGGTTGCCAGTCCGCCATCGCGTACTAGTCCAGCATCGGGAACCAATTCTTCAGGCGCTAGTTTCCAGTCACCATCCATTGAACCATCTAAGAAAATGCGTTCGCTCTCTTGGGCAAGTTGTGACAAATCAGATTTGATTACACTCCCCGTAGGCTCGTCTAGCATGGCATCCAGCCAACCGGGAACTCCGTACTGAAATAGCGATCGCATTGCTTGAGCAGTCATTGTCACATCACGCGTACCGAAGAAGTAATCCCCCTTCATCCGTTCTACGAATTGGTCGCGCTTTGCCAGGAATTCGTCGATTGTCAAATCAACAACATGCAGGCGCATCCCACAATTGATGTCAGAACCGACAGCACCAGGAATGACTTGACCCACCGTTTCTACGACTGAACCAATGGCAACACCCGCATCACCTGGGTGAAAGTCAGGCGTAGCACAGGCACGACAAACGCATCCACCTGACGGGTGACGGACGCTTGCTAAATTTGCTAACTGCTTCAATGCCTTAGCTTCTACGGGGAAGTCTTCTGGCAGCAACACTTCTGCTACAGGAGCATCAGGAGAATTAACTAAACGAACTGAATAAGTGCGATTGTTATAAGTTACATCTAAACCTTGTCGCTCTAAAGCACGCAGGAGACGTTTAAGATTTTTTGGCTACATGAAAACTCCAAATAAGGTCTTAAAAAAGACCTCTTGTTGTGAAGAGAGGAGGAGACTTGGTTCAGCAGCCGCGTCTCAATTAGTGCAGAAGGTCATTTTTCCAGAACTGTGGGCAAAACAACAAGTTAATTCTGACTAATGTGGTTATATAGCCTTAATAACACACTGTTTCATCAAATGACAAGTGTTTTGTAGTACGTTGTATTTTTGATGGGCAACGGTTACTCAGTCAAACCAAAGTTGTAAATAAATTTGAAGTTTGGCGAAAAACTTTTAAAAATCTCTAGACTCTCCAGCCGGCTAGAGAGTCTAGGATAAATTCAAGGCGACTCTCTTTCCAGTTATTTCTAATGTGTGAGAGATACGTCTCAATCATCCGTTCATTTTATCCCGTAAATCTATGACTCTCCAACTCACAGTTCCCAACATGGCTTGTTCTGCTTGTGCAAGCACCATCACCAAAACACTTCAGGCAGTCGATGCCAATGCTAGCGTTCAGGCCGATCCAACAACCAAGCTTGTCAATGTTGAAACTCAAGCATCAGAAACAGCAATTAAGGAAGCGTTAGCTGCTGCGGGTTATCCAGTTGCTTAATTTTTAGCAAGAAAGGCACGAGGTGGTGTTTCGACTACGCTCAACAACCAGACAGGAGGCAGAAGGAATAATTCTCTGGAGCCTCCTGCCGCGTTAAGTCCCTAATCAAAATTTATGATTTGGTGGCTTGCAATTAGATGGAGTTGAGAGCAACAGATAATATTCCTGCCTCCTGCCTTCTTCACGCTCCTCTCACACCAATTACAGGGGTTCATCTAGTTATGGATACTCTCACACTCAAACTTCGAGGCATGAGTTGCGCCGCTTGCGCCAACAATATCGAAAAGGCAATTCGCTCTGTTTCTGGGGTAATTGACTGCAACGTTAATTTTGGAGCCGAGCAAGCTACCATCAAATACGATCGCTCTCTAGCGAATTTAGAGAAAATCCAAAGTGCGATCGCTGCTGCGGGATACTCTTCCTACTCACTCCAGGAAGAATTGCTCACTGAAGAAGATGATGCCGAGATTGCCAGTAGGCAAGCATTACAACGCCAACTCTCCCTCAAAGTAGCGGTGGGAGGTGTAATCAGCATTTTCCTATTTTTGGGGTCGTTGCCCATGATGACTGGGCTAAATTTACCCTTGATTCCAAGTTTCTTACAAAATCCTTGGATACAATTACTGCTGACAACACCCGTCGTGTTCTGGTGTGGTGGATCTTTTTACCGCAATGGCTGGAAATCCCTTAAGCGCCATACAGCGACGATGGACACGCTGATTGCTTTGGGCACAAGCGCAGCATATTTATATTCTTTCTTTGTCACTGTTTTCCCGAAATTTTTTATTGCTCAGGGCTTAATACCTCATATTTATTACGAAGTAGCCGCCATTGTCATTACCTTAATTTTGTTGGGGCGGTTGCTGGAAAATCGCGCTAGGGGACAAACTTCTGAAGCCATCCGCAAACTCATTGGACTGCAAGCTAGAGATGCCAGAGTCATTCGCGATGGTAGAGAAATTGATCTTCCCATCGCCGAAGTCAGAATCAACGATGTAATTTTGGTGCGTCCTGGTGAAAAAATTCCGGTAGATGGCGAAGTGATTACAGGCGCTTCGACAGTAGATGAAGCGATGGTGACGGGTGAAAGTTTGCCAGTCAAAAAGCAGCCAGGAGATGAGGTAATTGGGGCAACGATTAACGGTGCGGGTGCATTTCAGTTTCGGGTGACACGAGTCGGAAATGATACGTTTTTGGCTCAAATTGTCAAATTAGTGCAACAAGCACAGGGTTCTAAAGCACCAATTCAGCGCTTGGCAGATCGAGTTACAGGATGGTTTGTACCAGCTGTGATTGCGATCGCGATCGCTACTTTCATCATTTGGTTTAATTTCACGGGCAACCTTACCCTAGCAACAATGACAACGGTGGGTGTATTGATTATCGCTTGTCCTTGTGCTTTGGGTTTAGCTACTCCCACTTCTGTCATGGTGGGGACGGGCAAAGGTGCAGAAAATGGCATTTTGATTAAAGGTGCTGACAGCTTAGAATTAGCACACAAAATTCAAACCATCGTTTTAGATAAAACTGGCACTTTGACTCAAGGGAAACCGACAGTTACAGACTTTGTAACAGTCAATGGCACGGCTAATGGTAATGAAATCCAGCTTTTACAGTTAGCAGCAACGGTAGAACGCAATTCTGAGCATCCTTTAGCTGAAGCGGTTGTGAAATACGCCCAGTCTCAAGAAGTGAGTTTAATAGAGGCAAACAACTTTCAGGCTAATGCAGGTAGTGGTGTCCAAGCAGTTATTTCAAATCAGCTTGTGCAAATTGGTACACAACGTTGGTTAACCGAACTTGGAATTAACACTATGAGTCTCCAACAGTATAAAGATGCCTGGGAAGCTGCTGGTAAAACAGTCATTTTGATTGCTGTGGATGGCGAACTACAAGGAATAATGGGTATTGCCGATGCCCTAAAACCTTCATCAACAGCAGTAGTGAAAGCTTTACAGAAATTAGGTTTAGAAGTAGTAATGCTTACTGGAGATAATCGTAAAACTGCTGAAGCGATCGCAAGACAAGTTGGCATCCAGCGAATCTTTGCCGAAGTGCGTCCAGATCAAAAGGCAGCGATTATCCAATCTTTGCAAGGGGAGATAAAGAAATTTCCCAAATCCAAAATCCAAAATCCAAAATCTAAAATTGTCGCAATGGTAGGTGATGGCATAAATGATGCCCCAGCCTTAGCACAGGCTGATGTAGGAATTGCTATTGGGACAGGAACAGATGTGGCGATCGCAGCTAGCGATATCACTCTAATTTCTGGCGATTTGCAAGGAATTGTCACGGCTATTCAACTTAGTCGCGCCACCATCAACAACATTAGGCAAAATCTATTCTTTGCCTTTATTTACAACGTCATTGGTATTCCCATTGCGGCGGGAATTTTGTTTCCCATCTTTGGTTGGTTACTCAATCCAATAATCGCTGGCGCGGCGATGGCTCTTTCTTCGCTGTCTGTTGTTAGCAATGCCCTCAGATTGCGTAACTTTCAACCAAAAACTATCTAATAATTGTAGGGTAATTTAGGAAATGTTCACTCAAAAAACGCTTTGGGGAAGCCTTACAGCTTTAGTGCTGCTCGCAGGAACATCAGGCGTAACATTAGCAGAAGTGCCAGCCCATTCACCAGAGCAAAACAGCGAATTTCATAGTATTGAGCAACCTTTGGGCTTGAAAGTTGGTGTTGCGATCGCAGGTTTCGCCTTAATTGGACTAGAGTTGTGGTGGTTTCTTCTCTATAAAAGTCCTGATTCCTGATTAGTGTCAGTCCTGAGAGGTGTTTTGAATAATCGGACAAATAGTCTTCTCATGATGGTTGCTGATATTCTTCCAGCCTGAAAGTAATCCCTTAATTTCAGAGCGCAAAGTTAACAGCTGATCGATTTGGCGATCGATCTGCAAGACTTTATCTTCAAGCTTTTCTTTGATTTCACCACAGGGAGTTTGCCCTTGGTCATAAACTTGAAGAATATTTCCAATCTCTTCTAGGCTAAGACCAAGATTTTGTGCCCTTTTAATGAATGCTAGACGAGTTAGCACGTCCAATGAAAACTGGCGAAAGCCTCCCTCGGTTCGTCTTAATGAATTGATTAAACCTAAACTCTCGTAATAACGAATTGTTCTGATGGGTATTCCAGTTAAATCTGTTACCTGACCAATTAAAAGCAGTTTTTTATCTTGAGTTAACATGGTAGATTTTCCCAAGGCTTGTAAATATTATTACATATTTTGCTAAACATCAAGTGGTTTGAGAGGTAAGCGAAATATTATCACCAGTATTAGAACTTTTTATCGTAAATTAAAAGGCTTAAGACCCCTACATCTACATGTAGCACCAATTCTAGTCAGGGTTTAAATCCAGATATGAAATGTCTTTAATTTTTAATTTTTAATTGTTAATTTTTAATTGTTAATGGGTAGCTGTTTCTCATGGTACTGAAAGTAACTGTTTTTTTGGAGTTGCCATGTTACTTCTAGATTAACTGCTTCACTTCAAGTGAAACCATAAAAATGAATCTCAACTCGCAGACTTTTAGCTCAATCCGTAAACCTAAAATTTTCAATAATCCAGAGCGTTTTATTGAGGGATGGTATTGGGTAATACCCTCTCAAAATCTGCGGGTGGGTGAAGTAAAACCTGTCACGATTTTGGGTAGAGAATTAGTAATTTACCGTGGTAAAGATAAAATAGTAGTTACCTTAGATGCCTACTGTCCACACATGGGCGCTCACCTTGCTGAAGGCAAAGTTGAGGGTAATGCACTACGTTGTTTTTTCCACCACTGGAAGTTTGATGCTGAAGGAATGTGTACTGATATTCCGTGTTTAGATGTACCACCTTCCCTAAAGTTACAAACTTGGCCCACTGCTGAAAAGTACGGGATGATTTGGGTTTGGACTGGAGAAATACCACAGCAACCTCTACCTTTTGTTCCAGAGTTAGAGCAAAAAGAGTGTGATGTCGCCATCCATTCCCACTTCTTGCTGAACTGTCATCCTAATGTGGTGATGATTAATGCGATTGATGCTCAACACCTCAATACAGTTCACCAATTGCCACTAGAAATTATTTTTGAAAGACACGAACTAAACGAGAATGCGATTATCTTCAGTAATACTACACCCATCAAAGACAATTTCTTTTTGATTAAGCTCATCCGTCTTTTCTACAAAAATGTCATAACTTACAGTATTTGCTATTGGTTCGGTAGCATTGGCATTGTGACACTTGGGCCTGATTTCTTTCATGTCCACATGATGGTTGCAGTTCGCCTCCACGAAGGCGGAAAAACTGAAGGTCAAGTTCTGTTGATGACTAAAAAACGTAAAGGAGTTTTTGGTTGGTTATGCAATCGAGTTGTGCTATGGCTGACTAAGATTGCAGCTAAGTACTTTCTCATGGGTGACATCAAAATTCTTCAAACAATTCAGTTTGATTTGAAAACTCCCATCAAAGCAGATTACTCAATTATGCAGTTTATTAACCATGTTGAAAAACAGCAATCCCTAATGTGGGGGACTTGGCAAGAAGCGCGATCGCGCGATGTGGAAAGCAAGCCCAAGCGTGAGAGATGGGAAGATACAATGAGTAATGACTAACACCATGTTTATTATGACCAAAAGTTCGTCAGACTGCTTGGCCAATTAAATGCACGCATTATAACTATTGTCAACAATCTTTTCAAGAAATGAATCGTTTGTAGGGGTGTATAGATGTACGCCTCTACCAATGTATGTCTAGCAAGTATTTTCCGAGATGATATAACAATTAATAAAAATTAAAAGTTTAACAAAGTTACTTTTTTACTGGATTACTAGATAAATAAAAAGAAGTGGCAAAGCCACTTCCTAATTCCCAGGTAGAACCTAAGTTATGAGTATAACGACTACAAAAAAATGAAATAGTATAAACAAACACCAATTAACTGAATATCTCTATTTTCCTTGTTTCTAGGTGAGTAAATCCTAATTTATATGCACTAAATAACTGTATATTTACATAAGTCTCATAATTGTAATGCAGATTCAAGTTTATCAAGTTCATCGTTAAGATATGCCAGTTTTGCCTCTTCATCAAGAAGCTGCTGTTCTAATTGAAACTTGACTGCCGTACCAGCCTCAATAGCCAAAGCTTTCTTCATCTGCCTTAACTTCTCGCTGCGGATGTCAAACTCTGCCTGAAGTGCGTCTAGTTTTTGTTGCGATCGCCGTCGTTGTCCAGGAGTTAAGCTAGTAGAAACTGGACTAGTTTCAATAGTTGCTGCTTCACCAGATAAAAATTTACTTCCACCTGCGTAATAACAAAGGGGAAAATTATCGCCCAAATCCAGCACTTTATTTACAAACGGGTGTTGCGGCCCTGATGCTCTTTTAGGTACTTGGTGAAATAAGTAAACTAAAATATCAAGAATACGTGCATATCCATCCTTATTCACGGCTCCTTTACCTTGCAAGGCTTCCACCAAGCAATCTGTAAAAGCACTGTAGGGTTGACCTGTGTAAGAATATTCATCTTCTCGCGAAGAAGCAACTACAACTCGACCGCTTCCTGTTCCTAGCACATTTAACAGTTCTGGCGGTAAGGGTGATTTTACAAAGGTTTCTCCTGGTTCCTTCAAAGCTGGAACGCCACTTGCATGACAGCAATCTAATAAAACTACGAGTTTACGCGCTGTAATTGCTTCAATTTTTTGGGTAAATTCTACACCTGAGATAGCTGTGTTTGCGCGTTGACTGGGGTCATAGCCGAATGGTACAAGGAAAGTAGAGTCTTACCGCATCCTGGTTCTCCCTTCAGCAATAACGGTCGTTCCAAGTAAATCGCCAAGTTGACTGCTTCTACCAGTTCAGGATTAGGCAAATAGGGATATAACAACTGTCCATTCGCCCCCCTTTCTCCTAGTTGGGGCTGGATTTTACCTGTATATTCCAAGAATTGTCTCCCTACAGCCTTAACCATTTTTCCTCTTCGTCATACCAATTACAGCCAGACAGGTGACAAATTTCGCCCAATGCGGGTTCTGGAATGCCATTATCACTATTTTTCAATATTGTTTGTACTGTTTCATCTAACTGATCTATTAGTTTAGTCGGCAATTCATCTGCTGCATACTCTAGCCAGTTAGTCAGTTCATCGTCAGAAAATTGATTAATCTCAGGTAGTTTCACAGGATTATCTGGTTTCCAGGTAGGGTCGAGCCGTTCTACAAAAGGAATATTCCAATTACCTACGCAGCCATCATAATCTACTAGGAACATTAATAATTTGAATTGACTCGCTTGCGGGCTAGCCGCCTTAACTTTAGTCGCTAATAGTAACCAGAAATCTCGGATCATCTCTTGCAAAAAAGTTTCCGAAAGGCAATCGACATCATAAAAAATTAATAAAACATTCTGAGTTCGCCACCATTGATAAACTCGTTCGGCAATTTCAGGAATTGAGCTTTGCCTACCTAGACCAACTCTACCACCAAGTTCACGCCACAATGCAGCACTGTCACTCCTCCGAGCAATCCGACTGAGTTCAATTCGTACAACTTTTCCCGTCATAATATTGGGAACATTTTGTACTACTAGCCGATTCAACAACCACCGTTGACCATAGTAAAGTGAACCGTGGATTAGGAAGGCTGCTACTGAATGAGTCTCAATAAATCTCCGAAATGCTCGCGTCTGCTCTCGATAGCCCAATTTCAACAAAGCACGATACACTCTTCCACTAGATAAAGCTCGTTCCAGATCACCAAGCTGCTGATCCAATTCGTTTAGTTCAGCTTCAGTTTGTTCAATTTGCTTTTCTAGTTGAAAGCGAATGAGAGTGTCTGCTGCGATCGCATAATCACGACGCAACCTTTTTAACTTCTCGGCTAGCAGGTCATAATGTTCCTGTAGTGCATGGCGTTTGTGCTGTAGATGCTGCTCGGAAGACATCCAGGTACTTTTTGAGTCAATAATCTTTACTCAAGACGACTAGCCAGATTATCCATCTAGCAATCTGGTTTACTGTATTTGGTTTCAATAGCTGAAACATGATTGCAACATGAGATGTCAGTTATGTAATTTCTTCTGTCAGTAATTTACCAGTTCCAGACTTAATATGAGAACGTCGTCTTCATAGTTACTCTACGCCCTAGCAAGCAAACAGATGTTTAGCATACCACTACTCACTTTGATTCAATACAACGATAATTTCTGCTAGCCTAATTCCCAAAGGTTTCCAGTGGGGATTGCTGGAGGAAAAAGTACCATCCCCTGACACTGCTTGGTAGTCATTGAGAAACTTTTCAGAAGCATTGGGAGCAGCGTCTACTCGGAAAATGATTTTGCCTTGATAACGGGATAATTTACTACTATCTAACAAAATAGTGCCGCCGTAATCCCAACCCAATCCATAGAGTTTAAAATTACCTAATTTTTTACGTAACTCGCTCAACGGGGTTCCCACTCCAATACCTTCGCGGGTTTTCCAAGCTGAACCCAGGTTACGCACATCTAAAGGTTTGGTACGAGTATTATCACTCCAAACTACCAAAAGCGATCGCCCCTGATTTAGATTTAACTGAGTAGCTGCAAAACTACCTATTCCTTCAGCACCAGAGATAGTTTTATCAACGAGATGGGATGCACCAAACAGTTTGACTAAATCCTGCTTGGTGGTTGTGCGTGTTATCGGCCCTACCCTTTCCCCAGGAACAATTAAGGTATCTTTTAAGGGTTGCGATTTAGCAACAGTAATTGGGTGATTGATTTTCTGGGGTAGTGCAAAGGCTGGGTTTGCGGAATAGTTTAGCAGTAAAGCTAAAGTAGCTGTAACAATCCCTTTGATTGATGAATTCATGGGTTTTACTATTGGGTAGCAGAATATGAGTGAGAAGTTCTCATATTTTAACTACTACAAATTACCAATTAAAGATTCCCGATTTTCTAATAACTTTATTTCATCGCTCTAGTCGCGTTTAAAATTGCCAGCATTGCTACTCCGACATCAGCAAATACAGCTTCCCACATTGTCGCTATCCCGAAAATACCCAATCCAATAAATACACCTTTAATTGCTAACGCAAACCCAATATTTTGCCAAACAATTTGCCTTGTTTTTCTGGCGATTTGGATTGCCTCTGCCACTTTTGAGGGTGCATCTGTCATAATCACAATATCGGCAGTTTCGATCGCTGCATCTGAACCTAACCCACCCATTGCCATACCAACATCTGCTCTAGTAATCACTGGTGCATCATTAATCCCATCCCCAACAAAAGCAACTTTACCATGCTTGCCTGCGGTGCTGAGTAACTTCTCAATGGCATTAACTTTTTCTTCAGGTAATAACTCTGCTTCGTAGGTATCTATGCCTAGCTGTTGAGCAACTTGGGAAGCGATCGCTTGATTATCTCCTGTCAACATTACTGTTCTCTCTACACCCATTCCCTTGAGTGCTTGAATAGCAAGTCTCGCATCTTTTTTGAGTTCATCAGCGATGACAATATATCCAGCGTAAATATTATCCACTGCTAGATGGATAACTGTTCCCTCTAACTGGCAATTATCGTGAGAAATCTGCTCTTTATGCAATAGGCGATCGCTTCCCGCTATCACTACTCTATTTTCAATCTTGGCTCTAATTCCATAACCTGCTATCTCTTCATAATCTCTCACCTCAAATTCATCTATTTTTCCACCATAAGCCTTATGTATCGATTGAGCGATGGGATGATTTGAGTGTGATTCTACTTTGGCAGCTAATTGCAGTAATTCTTGCTCATCCCAACCATTTAATGGTACTATTTTCGCTACTTGAAATACACCTTTCGTTAATGTTCCAGTTTTATCAAAAACAACTGTATCGACTGCATTTAAAGTATCTAAAAAAGTAGAGCCTTTCACCAGAATACCACGTCTGGCTGCACCTCCCACACCTCCAAAGTAACCTAATGGAATACTAATAACGAGTCCACATGGACAGGAGATAACTAGTAAAATTAGGGCCCGATAAATCCATTCGGAAGATGTTGCACCCGAAATGAATAACGGAGGTAATATTGCAACTGCTAGAGATATAAAAACTACGATGGGCGTATAATATCGGGCAAATACAGTAATAAATTTTTCTGTTTCTGCTTTTTTACTTTTGGCATTCTGCACCAAATCTAAAATCTTAGCAATGGAAGATTCATCAAATAGTTTTGTTACTTTAATACTGAGAACACCTATTTTATTGATCATCCCAGCTAAAACTGTCTCTCCCAGTCTCACCGTTCGTGGTACAGATTCTCCAGTTAAGGCAGATGTATCAACTTGTGAATTACCATCGATAATTTCGCCATCTAAGGGAATCTTTTCTCCAGGCTTGACAACGATAATATCCCCAATCTTTACTGTTTCTGGTGATACTTTTGTCAGTTCTCCATCTATTTGGATATTTGCATAATCTGGGCGGACTTCCAATAATGCTTTGATGGAATCACGGGAACGACTGACAGCAATATCTTGGAACAATTCTCCAATTTTGTAAAATAACATTACCCCGACAGCTTCGGGTAATTTATGAATTCCGATCGCTCCTAATGTCGCCACTGTCATCAAAAAGGTTTCATCAAATATTCTGCCTCTGAGTATATTACGCCCAGCAGTTTTTAAAACACTCCATCCGCTTAATAAATAAGCAGGTATGAAAAGAAGATATTCTCCTATCGAGTAGAATGTATTGTGTAATTGATTTTCAAAAATTACACCAGGTGCATATAAACTTAAAATTCCTACCAGAGGCAATATCTCATTTTTGAGATTGAATTCTCCACCGTGTTCGTGATTGTGGTCATGGTTATGATTCTCATCATGATTGTGATTATGAACATGGTTATGATTCTCGTGATGATCATGTCCACAGTTGCAACAATCTGAAGATTCTGAATGTACTTTCTGCTTCATTTTTTCTATGCAGGCTAGTAAGTTAGTTGATATATGAGCCTTTTTACAAATGTAATGAAAAAAATAAATTTTTACAAGTTGATATTTTAAGAACGAGAATCTATCTCAAAACTATTGCTAAATATATGTATTATTTTTTGATTCAAATTAAAATTGATAAACTTGTAAAGATAGTGGTTCTGAATTCTATAAAACAATCTAAAATGTAACTTTTGTTCGTAGTAAGCGATTTATCGCTCTGTATAAGAAATTAGAGGGTTGCGTCCGCTAATTACGAGCTTTAATTTAATTAAGCTCTTATACTTGCATCAAGCGAACAATCACGCTCTGGGGAATATCAGCAGATTTAAATTTGCTGAAGTACTCAACTTGCGTCTCAAAGCTAGACATCGAGCATGTTTGATTGCTGAATTATGATGTAACAAATAATTTGCGATCGAACTAGGTAGATATGGAACTTTCCTGAGCAACAAGTGTCTATCTAGCTATTCTTAGGGAAAAGTCACTTGAAGTTTGAAAGTTAATGGAATACCCTAAGCTAGTAGACAATTTTTTCAAGGAAATCTATGAACAAAAAAATTCTTCTGAATTTGCTTTCCAGTTCCTCAATCTTTGTGTCGATGATGTCTACGCTGGTGACATTCCATCCTGCCCATGCAAGTGGTAGTATTACACAGCGATTGATGCACACACAAGATGGTCGTACCTGTATCACTAACCCACATGGTGGAAACGATTTTGTCTGCATTCGAGATTCAGAGAGAAAGAAACCGTATACCTCATCTGGACGTTCCTCGACCATTGTCACATCAGTATCAGATCAAAATGTTGCCATGTTGAATTTTACTGACGAGGAAAGCGATATGGCAATTAAAGTATTTGGCTGCGACTGTCCATTATGTATGAATTCTTTGCGTCAGTTGCAGGGTACTGGAAACTTGGTCTACTAACATTCAATAGCGCTGATAGCGACTATAAGTTTTGTTAGATACACGCGATCAATCACGTATAGAAGATATACAAAACCAAAAAGGCATTTTTAACTACGTACCACTACTATTATTTGGGTAACATTTAAATTTCTTGTTGGGGTAATTCATGAATTGCCCCAACAGCATCTAATTTTGCTTAAGTCCTGAGAGAAAAATACGCAGATAAATTATCAAATATTCTGTGTGCGTCAGAACATCCTATTTATTCAACCACCTCATTCACAGGGAATCTATCAATCAACTGCATCGCCCGATAGGCATTGCGTTGGAAAGAATCTGGCAAATGGGGAACGTGGGGTATTTGTGATAATAAATCCAACGTCCGCCGTAAAATTCTCACCACATCACCTTCATCCAAAGTGGTGTTTTCGCACAGTTCTATCCACTCCATTCCTAGCGCCCATTGTTCCACTATGGCAATTAACTCAAATTCCAACCAGATAGGCAGCGCCACATTATAACGCCGTTGTAGTTGGAACATTTGGCGGCGAATTCCCCGCAATTTTGCCAAGGCTTCTGCAACTTCATTACTGAGGTCAAAGTTAACCTTGCTATCTGGACGGGGCGTTTCCATCACCAAAGCGGCGGCGGCGGCGGCTAAATGATGCGGGTCTAAGTTATCCAATTCGCCGCTAGCGAATACTAAACCTAGCCACAATTCATTCTCGCCTCGAATGGCGGCAGCGATTTGCCCTAATTGTGTGGGAACTAAGTTATCCAAAGCGCCAAAGTGTTGCAGAATTGCGATTAAATTCAAAAACTCTTCCCAATGACGTTGTGATTGTTGCTCTACTTGCCCTTGCAACTGTTCGAGTTCGGCTTCTAGTTCGACATAGCGGGCGCGGCGCTTGAAAAGCGTTGCCGCATTGCCTGATTGATGTAGGGGATGAGCTTCTAATTGCTCTTGGATGGCGGTAGTGCGACTGAGTTGTTCTGCTACTTCTGGGGCTAGATGCAAAGATTCTATCGGATCGGGAATACGCGTGGCGATCGCAAAGCTTTCTTCGTTACCACGGCGCGATTGTCCTGGCTTCAAAGGCATCTCTGGTGGTGGTAATACATTAGGTGGCACTTCAATTCGTGGCAGTTCGGCATACAAATCGACTACATCCCCTGTGGTTGCCACATACCAGCGGTTATCGTGCCCCAAGCATACCAAGTAAGGAGCTTGACCAGAACCAGGTGATTTTCCCACCAAAACTGCCGTTACAGGTGAAGATACTGTGATATTTTTGCCCTTGAGACTCAACAGAGTTCCTGACACTGCAAAGCCCAACATCATCACCAATTCTTCTTGGCGGTCTTCTTGTGCTTGCTCTTGCAAGGTTTTCAATATCTGGCGTTCCACCTTTAGGCGTTGCCGCAATTTTTCATAAATAGCCAGTTCATTTTCATCAACTGCGGCAATTTGCTCATGTAATTGAGCTAATTGGGTTTGCAATTCGGCAATCTCATCGTATTCTGGGCGTAAATGCAAGGTCGCCATGTACTGCCCAAAACTGCGCTCTATCAGTTCCCTGGTTTGCTCTAGGGTATGGGTTTGCAGCAAGTTGAGTACCATGCCATAACTAGGCGTAAACTGGCTTACTAGAGGGTCTGGCTTGGATGTTCCCAAATACGCCGCTTCTTTGGCTCCTTCAAAGGGAGTTTGGACTGTCACCACATGACCTTGTTTATCCATCCCCCGGCGGCCTGCTCGTCCCGCCATTTGCAAAAATTCGGAAGCGTTCAACAGGCGGTGTCCGGTGTCAGTCCGCTTGGAAAGGGTAGAAATTACCGTTGTCCGGGCGGGCATATTAATTCCTGCTGCTAGCGTCTCGGTGGCGAATACTACTTTAATCAGCCCTTGCTGAAATAGTTCTTCTACCAATGCTTTCCAAGCAGGTAAAATCCCAGCGTGGTGGGCAGCAATTCCCCGATACAGGGGGGCAATTTGTCCAGAACGTCCGGCTTCAGGATTGCGGGCTAAAAAGTCATCAATTTGTTGCCGCAAAATCTGAGACTCTTCATTATTTACCAGCCATAAATCACCCACTTCCGCCACCGCTTTATCACATCCCCGGCGGCTGAAGATAAAGTAAATTGCTGGTAGCATATCCCGTTGCTCTAACTGGCTCAAGGTATAAATTATACCAGGAGCCTCTGGTCTGCCATTTCTGCCCCTATCCCTTTCTCCCCCTTTCCCCTTTTTCTTCTGAAGTCGAGGGTTAATTTTGGTTTTACTATCATTCAGCAGGGGAAATAACCCTTTAGGATTGCAAAAGTGAAATTCTAAGGGGACTGGGCGAAAATCGGAGTAAATTAGGTCAGTTGGCCCGTGAACGCGATTTAGCCAGTCGGTGAGTTGATCGCTATTGGCAACCGTTGCTGAGAGGGCTGCCAGTTGCACTTCACGAGGACAATAGATGATTGATTCTTCCCAAACTGTACCGCGCTGGCGATCGTTCATGTAGTGGCACTCATCAAGGATCACTGCTTCAACATCTACTAATGAGATGCCGATTTGCCCAATGGGTGTGCCATAGAGCATATTTCGGAAAATTTCTGTGGTCATCACCAAAATCGGTGCATCTCTGTTAATGGAAGCATCTCCAGTTAACAGTCCGACTCGATCGAACCCGAATTTTTCTCGAAAGTCACGTAATTTTTGATTCGACAGCGCCTTCAGGGGAGTAGTATAAAACACGCGTTTTCCTCGCGCTAGGGCGCGATAAATGGCGTATTCCCCGACTAATGTTTTGCCCGAACCTGTGGGGGCACATACGACTACGGAGCGCCCAGCGTTCAGGGACGCGATCGCTTCTTTTTGAAACTGATCCAGTTCAAAGGGAAATATAAACCCTAAGTCAAGTTCTGGAGACGGTGCAGGATAATTCACTCAATCACATTTGCAACCAGATTGTTTACTATACTAACGAGTCTTTTGTCAACTTCGTTAGTGGTCATTTGTCATTTGTCCTTTGTCTTTTGTCTAAAACTAATGACCAATGACAAATGACAAATGACTCTTATCTATTTTCCCAGTTCTTGCGATCGCTCTGTGGCAGCTTTGACTGCTTCAATTAAAGCTGAACGAAATCCTGCCTGTTCTAGCTTGGCAATCCCCGCAATGGTTGTACCGCCGGGACTGGTAACACGATCTTTGAGTTCTGCTGGGTGTATTTTGGTTTCCTGCAACAGTTTTGCTGTTCCTAGTACGGTTTGCAAGGCTAGTTGATTGGCAATTGTTCTAGGTAAACCTGCGGCTACTCCGCCATCTGCAAGTGCTTCTACCATGAGCGCCACGTAAGCGGGGCCGCTACCAGATAGCCCTGTAACTGCATCCATCAGCCCTTCTGAAATTTCCACGACTTCACCGACAGCAGCAAAAACTTGCTGTGCTATTTGGTAATGCTTGGCATTAGTATATGCACCTAAACAAATCGCAGTAACTCCTGCTCCCACTGTTGCCGGGGTGTTGGGCATTGCTCTAATCACTGGCAATTGCACAAATGCAGCTTCTAGCTGACTTAAAGGCACACCCGCCAAAATAGAAATGATTAGAGGTGTATGTTCTCTATTAAGAATATCAATATCTGCTAATTCTTGAGCGATCGCGCTAAACACCTGCGGTTTTACTGCCAAAAATAGAACTTCTTTTGCTTCAGTGAAAACCTGGCTATTATCTGTCGTTACAGCAACACCGTATTGCTGCTTTAAAAAATCTAGGCGTGAAGATAGTGGTTCGCTAACTATGACTTCTGATGATTGATAAATTCCACGCGCGATCAGGCGGGATAAGAGCGCTTCTCCCATTACCCCACCACCAATTAAGCCAAATTTTATAGTCATTAGTCATTAGTCATTAGTGAGCCAGCGCGGTCTTGGGGGTTTCCCCCATGAGTGACTGGCGAACCCGTAAGGGTCATTGGTCATTAGTCATTAGTCGTTTGTCATTTGTCACCATGAGCAAAACCCAGGACAAATGACAAAGGACAAAGGACTAACTACTAATTTAACTTTATTGTGCCATCCGGTTAGTTTCGTTGCCCCAGGTTTGATTTGGAGTACCTGTTGTCGGACGAGAGGGACGTACTGGTGGTTGTGGTACTTCATGAAGAACGCCACCTTGGGTGCTAACTTGGACACAACTTGGTGTAAACAAAAAGATGCTCTCACCGATGCGCTCTTGATGTCCATCTAGTGCGTAAGTACCACCTGCAACAAAATCTACTGCTCGTTGAGCTTGATCTGGGTCCATGATTGTCAGATTTAATACCACTGACTTGCGTTCGCGCAACGCTTGAATTGCCTGGGGCATTTCTTCAAAGGTGCGTGGTTCGAGTACTAAAACTTCCGAAATTCCGTTAATTGCTCCTGGCATACCAATCACATTCCCCATTGGCTTTGAACCTGCTGTCATATCATCTCCCATTGTAGGCACTGGTTCCCGCCAGCGTCGATTTTGAGCGGCTGGACTCTCTTGTGGTGCTGGCTGGGGATTTTCTTGCTGATACAGATTTTGGTAATTATTATTATCTGTTTCTGGTTCTTCTTCGTAATACTCGTATTCTACTTGCTCATTTAGACCCACAAAGTCTCTGAGTTTGGAAAATATGTTGTTCATGGTGCGTGTACTCTCCTGATGCGAATTGCCTGCATTGACTTGGCTGAGGATTGATTGAGTTAAGAGCGATGCCTACGGCGGTATACGCTACATCAATGGATACTTCAGCAACTTTACTGCTAGTTGTAGCCTATATTACGAGTTTTGGCGATGAACTGACACTTATTGGAAAGGTCTGTGCATCGCCCAAACACAATAATGAGTCAAGATTATATCCTAAGGTTTATCCGAAGGAAACTTCTTTATACCCCATTTTCTCTTGGCTATTGCTCTTGTCAATACTATATCCTTTGTTTCCGATTGCACCAGTCTGTTACAAAATTCTTGTCATCAAATCCTTAGCTTCTATTAATTTCTATTAATACTGAAGAGTAAGGCTGATGATTAATCGGCTAAGAGCGATCGCCAAACAATATGGTTCCTAATCGTACCATCGTTGCGCCTGCTTGCACTGCTAGTTCGTAGTCGCCTGACATACCCATAGATAGGTGCTGCATTTTAATATGCGACCAGTTTTGCTCCTGGATTTCTTTGGCTAGCTGACGATTGCGATTAAACACACTGAGAATTTCAGAATCATTTAATCCTGAAGGTGGAATTGTCATCAAACCTTGAATTTGTAAATTTTTGTAAGAATTGAGTGTGGGTAAATCAGCCAAAAGTTCTGGCACACTCCAACCAGACTTGTTGGCATCGGGGAGAATTTTCACTTGTAAGCAAACCTGGGGACTCACTCCTAGCTGTTGCGCCAATTGGTCTAAGCGCTGTGCCAGCTTCAAATTATCCACGGAGTGAATCCAAGGGAAATGCTCAATGGCTTTTTTGGCTTTATTGCTTTGCAAATGTCCAATAAAGTGCCAGGTAATATCCGGTAAGTCTTGCAACTCGGCTTGTTTGCTGGCAGCTTCTTGGATACGACTTTCCCCGAAATCACGAATTCCGGCGTTGTATGCAGAGCGAATGGCCTGGACAGAAACTTGCTTGCTAACAGCAATCAATTTGACTGAAGTTGGCAGTGAGGAGCGAATAGTAACAATACGTTCGGAAATCGAACTGTTCATTGGAAGGTGCGCTGGAAAACACTCTGAAGCTGATCGTACTCCTGAGAATGCCCACTGCGCCGCAGGGTACGTAAGCGATTTTCCAACATCATTCTTGCCTCAGTACGTCCTAGAGACTGGAATTTAACACCTTTAACGTCATTTGCCACCAAAAAAAATAAGCGCTGGGCATAAAGTGTGGTGAACAAATCCTGGTTCTCATCAACCATACAGATTTTGTAGAGTAAACCCCAAGTTGGATGGTTTATGTAAGTTTCTGCGTTTTCTGGATTCATTTAAGAGTCAAGGTGTAGTCAAGGTGGAAGTATATATATCTTTTCGCAGTGAATTCCAAACATTCAGACGATAATACCAACATTCGTCAGAATATTTGGTTAAAATGCGAAGCTGCGGTTACGAAGACCTCGATCTAGTTCCTAATGGGCAGATGAAGCTAGTGGTAGTGAAGCGCAATGGTACAACAGAAGCCGCGAAGCGTAGATTCAAAGAGTAGAGGCTGTTTGACAAATATCACCATCTGCTTTGGTGACTTCAATTTAGCAATCTGTGGGGACAAGGCACAAAACATTGCCGCTCCTCTGGTTGAAAGTTCGACGTGAGAAGGAAAAACACCCTTTGAAGTTCCCAACGGCAACGGCGAATTTTTCAACTTCTTTCCATACTGCCACAACTGTTGCCCAATGGCACAAAATTGGGGAAGGTGGGGTTCCCTCTGGGGATAAGGGGTAATGGGGATTGGGTACTGGGTACTGGAAGAAAACTATCATTTATGCAAAAGGTCTATTGATTATCCAGTATTTTCAGTGGTGCAATTTGTGCCTGAGCATTGTGCAGAGATTTATAAGGGTACTCGATCGAAAATCTTAAGATTAGTTTGTAGTGTTCGCGTAAGGCTGGTTAATAGCTAAAATCTACAGGAAATGGTAGGGGATCAATTTTATGGCTGGGTAGCTATTTAAATTACCCTACCATATTGTTACTTATAGCTCAATACTGTTCGGTTAAGGCAAGAGACGCGATGAATCGCAGTCTCTACAATAATTAGTCTTTGGTAGAGACGGCAATTTAATGTTTTACTTCTGACTCCTGAATTCTGAATTCTGCTGTATTACCTCTTACCATTTTTTCGGTGCAAAATTACGCCTGAGTTCCGATAGCTAGCCGTATTCCCCAGAATAAGATTAAAGTTGCGATCGCCAGCCAGTCACGCCCTTTTAATCGTAAATCGTGCCACTGGACTCGATGCTCATTGGGACTGGTAAAACCCCGCACCATCATGGCATTTGCCATTTGGTCAGCTCGTAAGAGCAGATTTTCTAAAAGTCTCTCTGCGACTGTCATCCAAACCTTGAATGCTCCTTTCAATCCCAGCTTTTTCCAATTAATTGCCCTTGTCATCACGGAGCGAAATAAGTTTTGCACTTCTTCTAAAACCAAGGGAATGAAGCGCAAGGACAAGGTTAAAGTTAAAGCAATTTCTGTGACAGGCAACTTGAAGCGTCGCAAGGGTTGCATTAAGCTTTCTATGCCAGATGTGATTTCTTCTGGTGCGGTTGTCAGCAGATAGAGGTTAGTGCTGTAAATGACGGTAAATATAAGTGTACTCAGGCGTACTGCCAAACTCAATGAGTAGCGAGTTACTTTAACCGGGCCTTTATGAAATAGCACGTAGCTGTATGCTTTTTTCTCGGCTGGTGGCTCTTGAATATTATTAGAGAATGCTTGCTGGGTTAATATTTGTTCATTAGCTGGCAGGCGTGACTGATAATCTACACCCAATCCATCAGGACTGATGGCTGCGATCGCTAGCACAAAAAAAGATAGCATTAATAGCCAACCCATTTGCTGCTGCCATACACGTCGGGGAATTCTGGCAATCAAGGTGGCAATAATCAAAATTACCACCAGCAGCACCCGCCAAAAGTTGTTGGCTAAAACATAGCTAGTTAAAAAGCTCATCAACCAAGCGAACTTGACTCGCGGATCGATTTTATGCAGCCAAGTTTGGG
Organism: Nostoc sp. DedSLP04; assembly: GCF_034530775.1. Lineage (NCBI taxonomy): Bacteria > Bacillati > Cyanobacteriota > Cyanophyceae > Nostocales > Nostocaceae > Nostoc > Nostoc sp. DedSLP04. Next base: position 90,544 of record NZ_JAVRCL010000024.1, read on the forward strand.
GTTGTTCTAAATAAAGTCCAAGTGGCAGCGATCGCAATAAATCCATTTTAGAGTTAGGAGTTAAGAGTGAGTAGTTAGGAGTGAGGAGTTAGGAGTTTTGACTTTAACTCATAACTTTCACCTTCTGCCGCTATCAAACTCAAGTCGATAGGGTTCTATAGTTAGCAATTTTGACTTTAACTCATAACTCTTGTACAGACGCGATTAATCGCATCTCTCTTGTACAGACGCGATTCATCGCGTCTCCTAACTTATTTTGACGCGAGTTGCTCTATTAACATTACCACTTTCGGCATCACGAACTTTCTTGCTCCGCCACAGCAAAATAATTGGTGTGCCTTTAAATCCTAGCTGTTGCCGGAATTGGCGTTCAATGTAGCGGCGGTAGTTGTCGTTGAAGCGTTTCGAGTCGTTGACAAATAGGGCGATCGTTGGTGGTTGGCTACTTACTTGTGTACCATAATAAATCTTCCCTTGACGCCCACCACGGGATGCCGGCGGTGAATGCCAACTCACGGCATCGGTTAAGACTTCGTTAATTACTGATGTGCTGACACGGCGTTTGTGTGATTCAGCCGCCGTTTTCACCAATTCCAAAATCTTTTCTACCCGTTGCCCTGACAAGGCACTTACAAAAATTGTTTCTGCCCATTCGGTAAAATGTAACCGCGATTGCAGAGTTTTTTCGTAGTCGTAGATTGTGTAAGAGTCTTTTTCGACAGCATCCCACTTATTAACGACGATGATGCAAGCTCGACCATCTTCGATAATCCGCCCAGCTAATTTTTGGTCTTGCTCGGTGACTCCATCTAAAGCATCTATTACTAATAAAACCACGTCAGCGCGGCGAATCGCTTTGAAAGCCCGGTTAATACTAAAGAATTCTGTGCCGTATTCGATGTGTTTCTTTTTACGAATGCCGGCGGTATCAATCAAGCGGTAGGTTTGTCCGGCTCGTTCAATGACGGTATCAATAGCATCGCGGGTTGTGCCGGAAATAGGGCTGACAATTGCCCTTTCTTGCCCGACAAAAGCATTGAGTAAACTCGATTTGCCCACATTTGGGCGTCCCACAATTGCTACTTTGATTTCATTCGTTTCTGGAATGTCTTCAATAGCAGGGATGTGATTAACTAACTCGTCGAGTAATTCTCCTGTGCCACTGCCATGAATCGCGGAGATGGGGTAAGGCTCGCCCAATCCCAATTCCCAAAATTCGGCAGCTTGCATTAAGCCTTGTTCTGGGGATTCACATTTATTTACAGCTAGTAGCACAGGTACGGGTTGTTGGCGCATCCATTCGGCGATTTCTAAATCTGCCGATGTCGGCCCTGTTTTACCATCGACGACAAAAATAGCGGCACACGCTTCTGTAAGGGCTGTCATTGCCTGTTGGCGAATCAGTGGTAAAAATTCGGTATCATCATTAAAAACTAAACCACCGGTGTCTACCACTAAAAATTCGCGACCATTCCAGAAAGCTGGTAGATAAGTGCGATCGCGTGTCACTCCCGGTTCATCATGGACAATCGCCGTTTGTTCCCCGGCGAGTCGATTAACCAGGGTGGATTTGCCCACATTTGGGCGTCCGATAATTGCAACAATTGGCAGTGCCATAAAACCAGGGTAAGTGAGAGACGTAGTATATCACGTACTTACATTTTACTCGCTTTAAACTTGAAGTTTTAATAATTTACCATCATCTGAGGCGATGTCTACGACGGTCACTGAGCGCAGCCGAAGTGTGGGCTGTTTGGTAATACCATACTTTGAAAAATAAAAAAGGTAGGAAATTTTCCTACCTTTTACCCAAAAAAAGCATTTTGTAACCAAATACCAAATTAAATATCACACACGCTTTTGACGTATCTATTGCAAACCTATGACGAGGGTATGACGTTTAATTTGTAGTTGATTTCGCGATTACTCCCAGTTGCAACCCTGGTGGATAGCTACCTTCTTCCTTGATGCGCTTAATTTCAGCATCGGTTATCTGCAAATTTAACTTTTCTACCAGCGATCGCACAATATCTCCCCGATCGATTACACCAGCTACAGCACCAGCCGGAGAAAGGACGGTAATTCTCGGTAACTGCTCATTTTCTAGCTTGTTAATTACCTCAGCGATCGATGTGGATTCTGTGACGGTAGGTATTTCTGTCAGCGGACGCACTATGCTGTGTAAGGTTTCGGTTTCCCATTCACTCCTTTGGGTTAAACGGAAATCGTCAATGGAAACTAGACCCCGATAACGTCCATCAGAAGCGGCAAAATAAACCTGTGAGGGAGTGGTTTCTAGGAGGTATAAATCGGCAAAGGAACGCAATGTCTGGTCAGCATCAATTACGCGAAAATCACGGGTCATCGCATCGGCCGCTACCACTTTGAGTAAGCTTTCTTGCAATGTGGTCATGTTGTCATAGGTGTTAGCATTGCGGACAGCAAACCAACCTAACAGCGCAATCCACAAACCAACTACTAACTCTCTGGTGACGAAATCTACAACAAATCCGAAAGCGATCGCAGCATAACCCAATATTTGCCCAGATTTTGCAGCCAAGTGTACGGCTTGAAAACGATTACCTGTGATTTGCCATAGTGCTGCTTTTAATACTTGCCCTCCATCTAGAGGTAAGCCGGGAATCAAGTTAAATAGAGCCACCACTAAGTTAATTCTTGCCAAATCTCCGACCATGACACTGAGGGGATTAGTATCAGGTATCGCCAAAGCTGCCAGACGGAGCAGGAAAAATAGAATGATACTTACCAAAGGCCCAGCGATCGCTACTTGAAAGGCTTTAAAAGGAGTTTTAGATTCTTCTTCAATGGCAGCAATCCCGCCAAACATAAATAGGGTAATTGAATTAACTCTAATACCTTGCGATCGGGCTACCAAGCTATGACCCAACTCATGCAATAGCACCGAACCAAATAGCAGCAGTGCCATAACTATTCCAGCACTCCAAGCTATAACAGGCCCCCATTCCTGGTAAGCTACCCCAAAATTCAGGGTTGCCAACCCTAAAATCACAAACCATAACGGGTCTAAAAACAGGGGAATTCCAAATAATGACCCAATTCTCCAATTTGTTTGCATTACATTGCCCTAAAACTAGATATCGCCAGTACTTTTTATACCGAAATACTTCCTTTGTTCCTATACACATCTATATTGAGTATCGATTCGGTAGTAACAAGTGACGAAATGCTCTTATTTCTAGAATAGACAATTAATGCCTGTGAGCAAAACTCTGGAATTGGGAATTGGGCATGAGGTTAAGGTAAAGGTGAGAGGTAACAGGTGACAGGGAATAATCTATACTCTTTACCCTGTAACCTATTCCCTTCTTCACCCCCTACTCCCCCTGCCCAAAATCATTTTTAGGAGTTTTGCATCGATAGCGGGGTTACAAGTAACACCTCTGTCATCACAAAACTATAGACGACCGATGTTAGTCAATCCTAAAACAATGCCAACGCCGATAATATGACCAAAAGCCATCGCTGCAACGAATGTTGGAATACTAATCGGCAGGATAGGGAACTTGGGGCCAACTAAGGGTTTTTCAATTCTAGTACTTAGTAAAACTATTACTAAGCTACTGATGCTGATGATGATTCCTACTGTGGGATTCCACGCGGGTGTTGCGGGAACAGTTTCAGCTGCTGCTAGTAAAATAGATGAAATCAAGCTTTTGTCTCCTAAAATATAGACCTACAAGATTATAAAATTACCAAGGCACAAAAGTTTTTCGGATAGTTTAGACTTTCTTGATATTATTTTAAATTTGTTGTTAAATTTTTTATGCGCGTTAAGATTTGCGGCATCACTCAACCACAGCAGTCTATAGCGATCGCCTCTCTAGGCGCAACGGCACTAGGATTTATTTGTGTGCCAAACTCACCTCGTTACGTGACTAAATCCCAAATTCGGGCAGCAGTGGCAGAACTCCCAGCAAATATTGACACAATTGGGGTTTTTGCCAACGCTAGTATCCCTGAAATCAGTCAGATAGTTGCTGATTCTGGATTGACTGGTGTGCAGTTGCACGGAGATGAATCAACAAATTTTTGCTACCAATTACGTCAAGCTTTACCCAATGTCGAAATTATTAAAGCACTGAGAATTCGTAGTCTTGAGCATCTTGACACAACGGCTGATTACACCAAATTTGTAGATACTTTGCTACTTGACGCCTACCATCCGCAACAACTAGGTGGTACAGGCAAAACTTTAGATTGGACGATGCTAGAGCAATTTAGCCCTAGTTGTCCTTGGCTTTTAGCAGGAGGATTAACAGCCGATAATATTGTGCAAGCCCTAAATCAGGTCAATCCTAGCGGCGTTGATTTATCTAGTGGTGTGGAACGGACACCAGGAGATAAGGATTTAGATAAAGTAGCCAAGTTGTTTGAGAAGTTGGGGAGGAGGTAGTGAAGAAGGCAATAGGGTACAGGTAACAGGGTACAGATTATTCCCTGTCACCTGTTACCTGTCACCTGTCACCTCTCCCCTAACCCCACTCCCCATTTATTAAAAGAATGCTGGTTGGTGGCGAATCAAGTTGAAAAATTCTTCGCGGGTTTTGTTGTCTTCTTGAAATACACCAAGCATTGCGCTCGTGACAGTCCAAGAACCTGGTTTCTGGACGCCACGCATCACCATACACATGTGGCTAGCTTCCATCACTACAGCAACGCCTTGAGGTTCTAAAATGGTCTGGATTGCTTCGGCAATTTGGCGGGTTAGTCTCTCTTGTACTTGTAAGCGACGGGAATACATCTCAACAATCCGGGCCAGCTTACTCAGTCCAACAACTTTTTGGTTAGGAATATAAGCAACGTGCGCTCTACCCATAAATGGCAGCATGTGGTGTTCGCACAGACTAAAGAAGTTAATATCTCTAACAAGTACCATCTCGCTATGCCCTTCATCAAAGATGGCATCGTTAACAAGTTCTTCAAGAGATTGGTTGTAGCCACTGGTCAGAAACCGCATTGCTTCGGCTACTCGTTTGGGTGTTTTTAGGAGTCCTTCGCGTTCGGGGTCTTCGCCAACTCCCAGTATTAGTGTCCGCACGGCGTCTTTCATTTCCTCCATCTGTTCCTCTGTTGGCGGGAACACATCCGGTTGTCGCCCGTTGTGGGTGTTGCGATCGGGTCTAGGAGTTATGGCTTCTGCCAAATCGGGAATCAGAGGCGATTGAGAGCAATTGGAACCGTTGGAACTAGCAATAGTCATGATTCAGTCTTGGTTATGGTTTAGTCATCAGTCATTAGTCATTAGTCATTGGTCATTGGTCATTGGTCATTTGCAAAAGACAAAAGACAAAGGACGAAGGACTAATTTAGAGTGCGCCAGCGCTGGGCATCAGAGTCAATTCATCAATCACTGCCTGTTGTGGTAACAGAACTGTGTAGAGAATTGATTGAGCCACAATTTCCGGGGTTAACATTTTGGAACGGTCTAAGTTGACATGGACTGTTTCTGTATCCCAAAGTTCGGTATTGACTGCGCCGGGACAAATAGCTGTGACACGAATACCGTGAATGCGTTCTTCTTGTGCCAGGGTTTGAGAGAGGGCTATCAAACCAGCTTTGCTGACGCTGTATGCTCCCCAACCGGGAAAGGGTTGCTTGGCGGCAATTGAGGCGACGTTGATAATTGTGCCTGTGCCTCGATCGCGCATTGAAGGTAAAATCCCCACAATGCACTGAAACACACTGGTGAGATTCAAGTCAATTACCTGCTGCCAGTCTTCTAGGGGAATTTCGCTCAAAGCGCCTGTATAAGCGATGCCAGCATTGTTTACCAGAATGTTTATATCACCAAAGTCAAGGGCGATCGCTTGGATCTTGTCTTTGACTTCCAAAATCCGCGCTAAATCTACAGCGTAAGCTTTCGCTTCCACCCCAGTATGCTCTACGGCTTCTCTTACTGCCTCCAACTTATCCAAAGAACGGCTGACTAAGGCAACATCTATTCCCGCTTTTGCAAAGGCTAAAGCTGTTGCTTTCCCAATTCCACTACTGGCCCCAGTAATCAGGGCGCGTCGTTTTTGCTCAACACTCATAGTGTCTCCCAATGTTTTGGCAGTTCCCAAAGCCTATTACCACCCCATTATTCACACTTCTCGGTTTGGATAGATTAAAGGAATCTAAAAATCTGATGATTTTCATTAAGCAGATGTTATGATGCAGCACAATAGTAACCATATTGTGGTTTTTAACAGTAAAGACAACAAATTGTTGCCTGGAAAACCACGCGGTACATCGTACATTCAAATTAGATTATTTACATAATACAAAATCCACTCAATCAAATTGAGTAGACTTGCAAAAAATGCAAATGCCTATGGCTAGATTGTTAAAAATCTTTAAGCACATAGGCAATTATAGCATTGCTGTTTTGCTAATCTATCATTATAGAGTTGCTTTAGTGGGCAACTTCTGTAAAGACACCAATTTTGCGGAATTTTTCATAGCGCAGTTGGCGGCGTTCTGGAGCGGTTAAACGATTGAGTTCGTCTAAGTTTTCCATCAGCACTTGCTTAAGAGTAGTAGCGGCTTTTAAGGGGTCGGAATGAGCGCCACCAGTGGGTTCAGGCAGTATTTGGTCGATAATTCCCAACTTTTTCAGGTCGTGGGAAATAATTTTTAGCGCCACAGCGGCTTGGGGAGCCTTACCAGCATCTTTCCACAAAATTGCAGCGCAGGCTTCGGGAGTGGCGACGGTATAAACGGAGTGTTCAAACATGAGTAAGCGATCGCCTACACCAATACCAAGTGCGCCGCCGGAACCACCTTCACCGATAACTGTGCAGATAATTGGCACATCTAAGCAAAACATTTCCCGTAAGTTGTAGGCGATCGCTTCTCCTTGACCTTGGTGTTCTGCTTCTACCCCAGACCAAGCTCCAGGTGTGTCGATAAAAGTTAGTATCGGCATACTAAACTTGTTGGCGTGTTCCATCAACCGCATGGCTTTGCGATAGCCGCCAGGGTAAGGCATTCCAAAGTTACGGGCAATATTGTCTTTAGTATCGCGTCCTTTTTGATGACCCAACATCACCACAGGTTGTCCACTCAGACGACCAACACCACCAACTAAAGCCGGATCGTCACCACCACAGCGATCGCCATGCAATTCCATCCATTCATCACTAATTGCCTGAATGTAATCGAGAGTACTGGGGCGACGCGGATGACGAGCGACTTGTAATCGCTGGGACGGGGATAGACTAGTGAAAATTTCCTCACGTAGTTGCATGGCGCGTGCTTCTAGTTGACGAATTTGACCAGAAACATCAACGCCATTTTCTTCTGCAAGTTGCCGAATTTGATCGATTCGGGTTGCGAGTTCTGCTAGGGGCTTTTCAAAATCTAACAGTAGCGGTTTACGCTCGGTAGTTGCCATCGTAGGGTTTATAAGTACGAGTTATAAGTTATCTATCCTTTGTTTTTTGTCTTTTGTCCTTTGTCCTTTGTCCTTTGCAAATAACAAATGACCAATGACCAATGACCAATGACTAATGACCAATGACTAATGACCAATGACTAATAACCAATGACCAATGACCAATGACTAAACCAACAGCGGTCTAAATCCATGTTTCACTGATACCTTACCAATCTGCTCCATTTTGTCTACGGTAATCTGATTCCGTCCCCAGGAAAAGTTCGTGTATAACTTCTCAAATTCCAGCAGCATTGATTCGGCAAAACAAGCAAATAACTGGCGGGCTGGCACGTCCATATTGACGATTTTCATTATTTTCCAGTCAATATCCAGGGAATGCTCGACAATCCCACCATTTAACACATATACACCAGGATGCTGAACTTTTGTTGCTAAGTTTTTCGGATAGCCACCATCAATCAATAAACAGGGTTGTTTCAAAGTGGCGGGGTCGATTTCCACGCCTCTGGGCATACTCGCAACCCAAACTACAATGTCAGCTTCAGGTAATGCTTCTGTCAAACCCATGATTTTTCCTCGCCCCAGTTCGCCTTGCAGTTCTTTGAGGCGTTCTTGGTCGCGGGCGATCAACAGAAGTTCTTTGACATCTGTTTTCGCATCTAGCCAGCGGGTAACTGCACTACCAATATCTCCAGTTGCGCCACATATAGCAACAGTCGCTTTTGACAGATCGATTCCCAATTGTTTTGAGGCTTCTTCCACCTGCTTACAAATAATGTAGGCAGTATGTGTGTTTCCTGTAGTGAACCGTTCAAACTCTAGTTTAATGTTGCGGACTTGGCTAAACTGGTCTAACTTAAAGTTTTCAAAAATAATTGAGGAAAATCCGCCTAAAGCTGTAATGTTAATGCCATGCTTTTGTGCATGGGCCATCGCGTTGAGGATTTTGCGTGTTGCAGCTTTGATGCGCCTACTAGCAAGCATCTCTGGCAAAAAGCAAGATTCTACATACCGTCCTTCAATTTGTTGCCCAGTTATACTGGTGACAATAATGCTATCGACAATTTGCGGTGGGGCGCTGCACCAAAAGTCTAGCCCTTGATCGGCATATTCTGGGTATCCCAATTCTTGAGCTACCGATTGAGCGTGTTCTAAACTAGTCAAATGTCCAATTAGACCAAACATGTAGTGATTATTAGGCTTATGCTGTCTTGAGGGCGTGGAATTTAGTAGAGTTAGGAGTTAGGAGTTAGGAGTTAGGAGTACGATTCATAATTTCTCACTAATCATTTCACTAATCATTCCTCACTCCTAACTTTTTTAAGCGGCTATGAGTCCGTAGGCTGACAAGCGCATGATGTCGCGAGTCGTGAAGCCTATGTTACTTAATGCTTCACCGTATTGAATCATAAAGTCTTCTACTAAAGCATCTTTTTCCATTGCCATTGTGTGGGCATCACCCTCTACTTGGTTGAGCATTTTCCAGACGATGGGTAGGTTATGGCGATTTGCAAGTTCAAGTTCAGCTTTGGATTCTGTGAAGTGTTCTTTCAACCAAACTTCTCCAAAGTTGAGGTGGCTATACTCATCTTTTACTACTCCCTCCGTGATTTTGCGGGCAAAAGCATCGGCGACGGGGATGTAAATGTTATATGCTGCGATCGCAAAACATTCGATAATCAAAGACTGAATCAACAGACAAGTAACGACCTTCCCGGACGCTGCTGCTGTTTGGAAATTTTGGTGTAGTCCAGAGAAAAATTCCTTGGCAAATTGCAAATCTGGGGTAACTTCCAAATTCCGCCCACAAGCTTCAAATCCTTTCTTGTGTCGGCTTTCCATCTTGGAGAGGCGAATCAATTCATCATGAGATTCTGGCAGCAGTTGGGCTAATGTGATGTAATTTTCATGGGCTTCTTGTTCCCCTTCAATCACGATCGCATTAATCCGGCTATAAGCATCTTTGTATGTTTCGCTCTTGAAATCTAATTCTTTAAATTGGTCTGCAAGCTGCTGCATAGTTATCTTTACTCCTGTAAACCTGAGTTATTTGACACCAAGTATTGATTTTCCCTATGAACTAAGAGTAACAATTACTGTGGTTTAATTTAACTTAACAAGTAGACTATGTTTATAGATTAATTGTTGCTGGGGGCAATGTTCTAGTACTAGCGAAATAAATGCTTTGCAGTTTAAGTTTATGTTCAAATCAAACCCGAATCTGAAATCTAGCGATTTTTTGAGCCTAGTAATCTTACTGCTAGGGGCATTTATCGTTTTACTACCATTGTTTGTGGTCTTTCTCACCTCCTTTGCACCGACATCCGCCAGCCCAGAAAATTTGTTCAAAAATAACTGGTCTTTAGCAAATTACCGCGTTGCGTGGCAACAAGGAAAATTTTTGCTGGCGTTTGCTAATTCTACCTTGGTAGCGATCGCTGTGACGGCGTTTCAGATTGTCACTTCTGCTTTGGCTGGTTACGCCCTAGCACGGTTGAAGTTTCGGGGACGCCAAGCACTGTTATTAGTCGTTTTAGCAACTTTAGTGATTCCCTTTCAGTTATTGGTGATTCCCATCTTTTTGGTGTTGAAGTGGGGACACCTGATAAATACATACTGGGCGCTGATTTTACCCACTGCGGTTAGCGGATATGGGATTTTCTTATTACGTCAGTATTTCCAGACAATTCCTGTAGAGTTAGAGGAAGCCGCAGCGATAGATGGGGCGAACCGACTGCAAATTTTGTGGCGGGTGATGTTACCTTTAGCTCGTCCGGCCTTGCTAACACTTTTTTTGTTCACCTTTATCGGTGAGTGGAATGATTTATTTAAGCCTCTAGTATTTACGACAAGACCAGAATTAAGCACAGTGCAACTAGCATTGGCTGAGTTTCAGGAGCAATTTACGAATAATTGGCCCTTGATGATGGCAGCAGTAACAATAGCCACAATTCCAGTGATGGTATTATTTCTCATCGGTCAGCGTCAATTTCTTCAGGGTATTGCTGCGACAGGGATTAAGAATTAGTGGGGAAGGCGGTAAGTAAAAGCCCGATTTTAGTTACTAGAGATGCCCACTCGACAAGAAATAATTTGAATTGGTATTAGTTAAAAATAGCTGTAAAGAAAATCTCGCAGGAAAATTATGAACTTTTATGACACTGAGCGTAATCATTGCTAACTAAACTGAAGCAATAATTATACACCTCCCGTCAGGAACGAAAACACTCATGAGTTCTCAACAAGTCATAGATCCTCAAATATTACAGCAGTTACAAGAAGAAATTCAGCAGAAAATGAATGAAAGCTTAGAAAACGCTGACTTACACTCAGTGCTTGAAAAGTACGGCTTATTAGAATATAGAGTCTTGAGAATTCATTGGCAGTGTAATCTCGATCCAAATCAACTCCAATCTGATGATGCACTTGATGAACAGCAACCCAATGCATTATTGGCAGAAACTTCAAGACCTTCAATACCAGAAATTGTGTTAGTCAAAAAAGCATTGTGTATCCCTTGTCCATCAACTGGTAGCCCTTTAGGCTGTAACTGCTAAATAATTTTATCTTCGGACTGCAAAGAGTTTATTCTAGTGAATGTAAAAATACTAAACTTTGCTTTTATGTAGTAGCTAGGCTACAAAGATAACATCAGCGTACTAACATCACTACTTAGCAAAAAGCAGTATTTTAATAAACTCTGATGTTTTGAGCGCCAGTTTTTCATGTCTCAAAATCGAAGCAGTTGCCACTGGAAGTTAGGAATAGTGAGTACTTTAGTAATTGCTAGAGTGCTCACTTTTGCTGAGAGTTTTGCTCTAGCTCAAATTCAACAAGATGCTACGCTTGGATCTGAAAGTTCAATCATTACACCAAAGCTAATCGATGGTCAGCCTATAGACCAGATCGATGGTGGAGCAGTTCGTGGTACAAACCTGCTCCACAGCTTTGAAAAATTTTCTATCTCTGCGGGAAGGACAGCCCATTTTAACAATGCAATCAATATTCAGAACATTATCAGTCGGGTGACAGGCAATTCTGTTTCTAATATAGATGGCATTCTCAAAGCTAACGGCACAGCCAACGTATTTCTGATTAATCCTAACGGCATCGTTTTTGGGCCTAATGCTTCTTTAAATATTGGCGGTTCATTTGTGGCTAGTACGGCGAGTAGTTTGAACTTTGCTGATGGTACAAACTTTAGTGCTACATCACCTCAAACTGCACCTCTACTCACAGAAAGTGTTCCTATAGGTTTACAATTCGGAACAAATGCTCGACCTATCCGCAATCAATCCCAAGCAAGTCCCAATAATGCAATTAATACCTTTGGACAAGGTGTTGGTCTACAGGTGCAGCAAGGCAAAACCCTAGCACTTATAGGCGGCGATATAACGCTAGAGGGCGGGAATTTAACAGCAAGTGGGGGAAGAATTGAGTTAGGAAGCGTTGCTGGCAATAGTTTGGTCAGTCTTAATTCAACGAATCAAGGTTGGGCGCTAGGATATGAAGGTGTTCAAAATTTTCAGAACATCGAACTCACCCAGCAAAGTGAGATTCCATCTACTGTAGATACCAGTGGCAAAGGTGGCGGTAATATCCACCTGCAAGGACAACGAGTACTGGTAACTGACGGTTCACAAATTTTGGCTTTTACCCTGGGAGCGCAACCAGGAGGAAATTTAACAGTGAACGCTTCCGAGTCTGTAGAACTTGGACTAAATACGTTCTTGTCTACTGGAACTTTCGACACTGGAAACTCTGGAGATATCAATATCACTACCAGAAAGTTGATTGCCAAAGATGGAGCGCAAGTCTTAATGTTCAATGTTGGTTCGGGATTGGCCGGACAATTGACCATCAACGCCTCAGATTCCGTAGAACTAATTGCAGGTATCCCCATTTCTCCTTTGCCAGATGGTAGTGATTTAATATCCAGTGGATTATTTAGTGCAACTTATGGCGCTCAAAATGCTGGCAGCATAATAGTTAATACTGGAAAGTTACGTATCGAGGGAGGGGCAGCAATATCAACAAGTTCTGAGGGTGTACTTGGGCGTTTTTCTAACCAATTTATACCAGCTACCGGAAATGGAGGAGATTTGACAGTGAACGCCTCTCAGTCCGTAGAATTAATCGGAACCTCAGCAAATGGTTCTAGGCTCAGTAGCTTATTTGCTGGCACTCAAGGGCCTGGAAATGGCGGTAACTTGACCTTAACTACAGGGCAATTAATTATCAAAGATGGGGCGGCAATAACTGTGAGCAGTGAAGCTCGAAACAATGTTAACTATCAAGGGGGTGTATCCAATTTCGGTCTAGCAGGCGAACTCAATATAAGCGCTCGTTCCATCCTGCTGGATAAAGGAGAACTCACATCTAATAGTGAGTCAGGTAAGGGCGGTGATATTGGGGTACAGGTGCGGGACTTGTTACTGATGCGTCGCAACAGCCAAATCTCTACTAATGCTGGAGGTGATAAAACTGGCGGTAATATCACCATCAATGCACCTAATGGCTTCCTCGTCGCTACTCCCTTCGGAAATAGCGATATTACCGCCAACGCCAACTTTGGTTCTGGTGGTAAAATCGCGATCGCTGCTAAGAATATCTTTGGATTTGTGTCACGCACCCGTGCAGAGGTGGAGAGGCTAGATCCAAAAGATATAAATCCGAATAATATACCAACAAGTGATATCACTGCATTTTCTCAGCAAAACCCTTCATTAAGTGGCACTGTACAAATCAACTCACCGGATGCTGACCCCAGTAAAGGATTAGTGGAACTACCTGTAAATCTGGTTGATGCTTCGCAGCAAATTGCTGCTGGTTGTAGTTCTGGTGGAAAAATAGGAAGAAGTTCATTTTTTACTACTGGGCGTGGAGGAATACAAGCCGATCCCACAGAGCCATTGATAGCTGATGATGCAGTGCTAGCAGATTGGATCGCGCTCCCTCCAGAGAGTCAGAATCGTGCTGGTGGTATTCAGAAAAGAGCCGTTGTTCAGGCAAAGCGAAACACAGAAGAAAAATCACAGAAAGTTAATTCTGTCAATGAACCTGCTCAAATTGTAGAAGCCCAAGGCTGGATTCTAGATGCCAATGGAAACGTGGTTCTGGTTGCTCAAGTACCCACTGCATCGCCCCATAACTCCTCCCTCGTCGCGACATCTTGCGGTGCTAATTAAAATTTGAGATTCTCGTAACTTTTGTTGGTGCGTTGGCGTAGCCCATCGTAGACATCGCTGATTTGCAATCAATTTTATATGGCTGAGGCGATCGCTTTTTTACTCAAATAGGTGTGAGTGCGATCGCTGATTCGCTATGGACTTTATGCAAGCGATCGCTCTTTTGAATGAATTCAGGTGTGTCAGTGCGTAGGCGTAGACCGTCGTAGACATCGCTGATTTGCTATGACCTTCGTACAAGCGATCGCCTTAATAAAGCCTGTGAGCTTATCCAAACCATAAGCAGAATGTGAGACTTGAGGAGATATCAATTACTCAATTCTCTTGAGCAATCAACGGTGAGTAGCCAGATTCATGAATACTTTAAACAAATTTGGCAGAAATATATGAAGTTTTGTAACACAGTGCGTAATTATAACTAGCCAAGCTGAATTCATAATTATCGGAGTTCACAAGAGCGTTAGAAACCTAATGCTTTCGTACCACTCTAGACTTTGTATTATTGATTAGCTCGTTGCCAAATTGTACTAATCAAACTTACGTTAATTTAGTACATCACAAGATAAGTTGACACATTTACCAGTCTGCAAGGAGAGCAAAAGTTATGGAATCTAAAACATTACAGTCAACAGTCATAGATAATCACACATTACAGCAGTTAAAAGATGAAATTCACCAGGAAATATGTGAGATAGTTAATAACGCTAACTTTAGCCAAATCCTTGCCAAATATGGGATTTTAAGACAAGAAGTGCTTCAATTTGAGTACAGAATCGATCTAAATAAACTCCAATTTAGTGATCCTGAAGAAAGCAACGAAACTCAAAATTTTTTACTAGCAACTTCGCAAGGTTGCCCCAATGGCACTTGCACTTGCTGGGACAAGAACCTTAAACAATGGGTTCCTTGCTGATGCACTGAACATTGAACAGTATAAATTTTGATAAAGAGCGCAACGCTGATTACCAGTTTTCATGTCGTCTCTTGTAGTCATTATGCTGCCAAAAACTATTGGAGTGGAAATGAAAGTGGTGATTTTTGCAATGATTTGCTAAGTTGCCAGAAGTATGATCATCCTATTTAGTAATTGGCAGTATTTCACTACTAAATTGTTTTTTTAGTGCAAATTTTGTGATGTATAAAAGCCGAGGTAGTCGTTACTGGAAGCTAGGGCTTGTTAGTGCTTTAGAAATTGCTGCAACACTCGCTTTATCAGGGAGTTGTGCCCTGTCCGAGATTATAAAGGATAACACTTTAGGATCTGAAAGTTCAGTTGTTACACCGCAGCTAATCAATGGCCGCCCTACTGACCAGATCAATGGTGGGGCAATTCGTGGTACGAACCTGTTTCACAGCTTTGACCAGTTTTCTGTGCCAGCTGGCAGCACAGCCTACTTTAACAATGCGCCAAATATTCAAAATATCATAAGTCGGGTAACAGGCAAGTCTATTTCTAATATTGATGGCATTCTTAAAACTAACGGCACAGCCAACTTGTTTTTGATTAATCCCAATGGGATTATTTTTGGTTCCGATGCATCTCTAGATATCGCCGGTTCATTTGTTGCGAGTACGGCAAGTAGTCTGAATTTTGTCGATGGGACTAAATTTAGTGCCACAAATCCTCAAACCACACCCTTACTGACAGTAAGTGTCCCCGTTGGTTTACAATTTGGAGCTATACCAGGAATCATCCGCAATCAATCCCAAGCAAATAATCCAGATGGTGTAACAACTAATACCTTTGGGCAACCCGTTGGTTTACAGGTAAAGCCAGACAGAACTTTGGCACTTGTAGGTGGTGATATAACCTTGGAGGGCGGGAATTTAACAGCAGAATCGGGACGAGTTGAGCTAGGAAGTGTTGCTGGTAATAGTTTGGTCAGCCTGAACCCAACGAACCAAGGTTGGGCCTTGGGGTATGAAGGTGTTCAGAACTTACAGAAAATTCAATTAATCCAGCGAATTGTTGACGGTAAAGAGATTCCATCTCAAGTAGATGCTGGTAATCAAGATAGCAATGGCGGTAATATCCAGGTACAAGGCAATACCGTAGAATTAATTGGCAAGGGTGTGTACTTAACAACTCAGACAATAGGTGCTGGAGATAGCGGTAAATTAATTATTAACGCTAATAAATTAAGTGTTCAACATGGTGCCCAAGTATTAACATCTACAGTAGACAAGGGTAATGGAGGAGATTTAATTGTGAACGCCTCTGAATCCGTGGAGCTAATTGGTAGCATTACATCTCCAAATAGTATTACTGGATTTGTTAGTGCAAGCGCTGATCAAGGAAAAGCAGGTGACATTACGATCAACACTAAAAGGTTGAGTATTCAAGGAGGAGCAAGGGTAACAGCAGAATCTAGTGCAGTAGTAGAAAATTCACAAGTGATACCAGCTCAAGGAAAAGGAGGCAATATAACTGTGAATGCCTTGGAGTCGGTAGAGATAACTGGCACCTCGACAACAAGTATTCCCAGCCTCTTGTCTGCTTCAACTCGAAATTACGGAAATGCGGGAACAATCAATATCACCACAGGACAATTGATTGTCAAAGATGGTGGTCAAATAAGTGTGTTCTTTAGAGTTGCAGATAATGCAATCTATTTAGGAGATACAAATAACCCAGGGACACCAGGCGCACTAAACGTAACTGCTCGTTCTATCTTGCTAGACAAAGGAACACTCACGTCTATTAGTGAAGAATCAAATCGGGGTGGTGATATTGGGCTACAGGTGCGAGACTTGTTACTGATGCACCACGAAAGTAAAATAACCACTAATGGAGAAGGTGATGCAGATGGCGGTAATATCACCATCA
Organism: Nostoc sp. DedSLP04; assembly: GCF_034530775.1. Lineage (NCBI taxonomy): Bacteria > Bacillati > Cyanobacteriota > Cyanophyceae > Nostocales > Nostocaceae > Nostoc > Nostoc sp. DedSLP04. Next base: position 106,979 of record NZ_JAVRCL010000024.1, read on the forward strand.
AAGCACCTGATGGCTTCCTCGTCGCCACTCCCTTCGGAAACAACGATATCACCGCCAACGGCTTCTCTGGCTCTGGTGGTAAAATCACCATCACCGCTAAGAACCTCTTTGGTTTTGTGCCTCGCACAGGTGCAGACGTAGAAAGACTCGATCCAACAGGCGAAACAAACCCGAATAATCTCCAAACAAGTGACATCACGGCATTTTCTCAGCAAAACCCTTCATTAAATGGCACTGTACAAATCAACTCACCAGATGCTGACCCCAGTAAAGGATTAGTGGAACTACCCGTAAATTTGGTTGATGCTTCGCAGCAAATTGCTGCTAGTTGTAGTTCTGGTGGAAAAATAGCAAGAAATTCATTCATTACAACTGGACGTGGAGGACTAGTAGCCGATCCCACGGAGCCATTGATAGCTGATGATGCTGTACTAGCAGATTGGATCGCGCTCCCTCCAGAGAATCAGAATCGTGCTGGCGGTATTCAGAAAAGAGCTGTTGTTCAGGCGCAGAGAAACACACAAAAAAAATTACAGAAAGTTAATTTTGTCAATGAACCTACTCAAATTGTAGAAGCCCAAGGCTGGGTAATGGATGCCAATGGGAACGTAGTTCTGGTTGCTCAAGTACCGACACAATCACCCCATAATTCATCGCTCACCAATACATCTTGCGCTGCTCATTAAAAATTGAGATATGGCAATATTTCGTAACTTTGCAGTCATCCGCGATGCCTACGGCTGGCTACACCTACGCAATTGCTGCTCTTGTTGCGATCGCTCTGTTTTCCACAAATCATGATGCAATGAGATTATGAAGAATTCACAGGCTTCTGAATTCTACAACAACGCAGACGATGACTTGCTTCTAGAGTATAACTTTGACTATCGCAAAGCCTTGCCCAACCGTTTTGCTAGTCAGCAAGAAAAAGCTCCTTTGACAGTTACTCTTGATGCTGATGTCGCTGAGATATTTAAAACATCAGAAGCTGTTAACAACGCTCTCCGTGCCTTACTCTCAGCAATTCCAAAGACTGAAAGATAAACTGCGATCGCCGAAATAACAAATGAGTACGTCGAAATAACAAATGGGTACGCCGAAATAGCAAATGCGTACGCCGAAATAACAAATGAGTACGCCGAAATAGCAAATGAGTACGCCGAAATAACAAATGAGTACGCCGAAATAACAAATGAGTACGCCGAAATAACAAATGGGTACGCCGAAATAACAAATGGGTACGCCAAAATAACAAATGAGTACGCCGAAATAACAAATGCGAACGCCGAAATAACAAATGAGTACGCCGAAATAACAAATGAGTACGCCGAAATAAC
>NZ_JAVRCL010000025.1:0-21563 GCF_034530775.1 Nostoc sp. DedSLP04
TCTGATTAACTCAGCCCTGCTGGGTCGTTTTGCATAGCTTAGTCTAAACTCCAGACTAGAGGATTTGCGAAATATTGTTGCTCATCATGGAATTTTACCATCTGAAGATGATTTCCAAAGAGTGTTCATTTCTTATAGAGATTGGTGCCGTCAAATAGGACAGCATAAAAATTTGTGATAGGATGCCTGAAAAATCAAATTTTCAAATATATTTTAAGCTAAAAAGCTTGGATCAAGAATCTGCTCAATTATAAATGGGCATTCAGCAGGAAAATTTTCAACAAATTTTTGAGTTTCTTTAGCTGCATCACGACAAGCACGTCGATAATATTTTTGTATCCATACTGGGTCTTGAAGAAAACGCTGCAAACTGGGAGTATCTTCCAAACAATCTTGAATTTGATCTCGGCAGTTTGACAGTGTAATATCCCAGCTTTTGGTTCTTCGCTCAGGCTGATACTGGCATTTAAGTAAGTGCATTAACAGCACCTGCAAATAGCTACCGAGTTCTTTCTGTTCACTACGACCCAAAGCCTCTAGTTCCTCTACCAAGTGTTCAACGTCCAACTCAGCCCAATATCCTTTCTTCAAGTACTCGGCTTGTTGTTGTGTCCACAACAGAAAGTCTTGGTCGTAGCTCGTTGCCTTACTCATCAACGATCGCCCTTCTCTGCTTAATGCAACGCTGTACTAAACATCTTACACCGTTCGGCGATTGTTGTGCGATCGCTACAGCTAGTAAAAACAATATTCCCGACTTATTTAATAAGTCAGGAATGTGAGACTATCTTTTAAAAGCGATCGCTCTATTAATTACAAGACCTTACACTGTCCATGATTCCGCAACAAATGGTCACACAACACTAGCGCCACCATCGCCTCAACCATTGGAACTGCACGCGGTAACACACAAGGATCGTGTCGTCCTTTTGCAGCCAATAGGGTTTCTTCTCCTTCACGAGTTACTGTTTTTTGCTCTTTTCTAATTGTCGCCGTCGGCTTAAATGCAACTCGTAAAATGATATTTTCCCCGTTGGAAATTCCCCCCTGAATACCACCAGAACGGTTAGTTACAGTGCGAATTTCACCATTTTCATCAATATAATATTCGTCGTTATGCTCAATTCCGGTTAACAGCGTTCCGCCAAAACCTGAACCGATTTCAAAGCCTTTGCTAGCAGGGAGAGACATCACACCTTTAGCGATATCAGCTTCCAATTTATCAAAAACTGGTTCGCCCAAACCTTTTGGTACGTTACGCGCTACACATTCTACGACTCCACCGATAGAATCACCAAGTCTTCCAACTTGTTCAATTAATTCAATCATGCGATCGCTACATTCAGCATCGGGACAGCGCACGATGTTGCTTTCCACTTGTTCTAAGGTAACGGTATTTGGATCGACTACACCTTCCAAGTCTTTTATGCGCTTGACATAACCGATAACTTCAACATTGGCAACTTGACGGAGAATTTTTTTAGCGATCGCACCTGCTGCTACTCTGCCAATTGTCTCACGCGCTGACGACCTACCCCCGCCTTGCCAATTGCGAATGCCATATTTTGCATCATAAGTTGCATCCGCATGAGAAGGGCGATACTTCTCGGCCATCTCGTCGTAGTCTTGGGAACGAGTGTCTTTGTTTCGTACCAAAATTCCTATAGGCGTTCCTAGTGTTTTGCCTTCAAATACCCCTGATAAAATCTCGCAGGTATCTGCTTCTTTGCGAGGTGTCGTAATTTTACTTTGTCCTGGACGCCTTCTATCTAATTCCACTTGAATTTCTTCTGCCGAAATTTCTAGTTGTGGAGGACAACCATCAATCACAACCCCCACACCACCGCCGTGAGATTCACCAAAAGTAGTTATACGAAATAGATGACCAAAAGTGTTGCCCATGATCTTAAAGAAAAAGTATGAGGCTTATGTATTTTACCTAGAGTTTGTGCAAAAGTTAATTTTTATGCTTTGGCACTTGGAATGTTTGACGTATAGCCTTTACCTATACAAATAAGAAAGCGCCCTCCGTTACCAGAGGGCGCTTTCTTATTTAGCTAAACTTCAGAATTAACCGTTGATAGCAGGAGCGCTTATTGCTACAGGAGCAGAATCGCCAGCAGCCAAATCGAGAGGGAAGTTGTGAGCGTTACGCTCGTGCATTACTTCCATACCCAGGTTAGCGCGGTTGATTACATCCGCCCAAGTTGAAATCACACGACCTTCAGAGTCAATGATTGATTGGTTGAAGTTGAAACCGTTCAAGTTGAACGCCATTGTGCTTACACCCAAGGCGGTGAACCAGATTCCGATTACAGGCCATGCTGCGAGGAAGAAGTGCAGTGAACGGCTGTTGTTGAAAGAAGCGTATTGGAAGATTAACCGACCGAAGTAGCCGTGAGCCGCAACGATGTTGTAGGTTTCTTCTTCTTGACCGAACTTGTAACCGTAGTTTTGAGATTCGGTTTCGGTGGTTTCACGAACCAAGGAGGAAGTTACAAGAGATCCGTGCATTGCAGAGAACAAGCTTCCGCCGAATACACCTGCTACACCTAATTGGTGGAAGGGGTGCATCAAGATGTTGTGTTCTGCTTGGAACACGATCATGAAGTTGAAGGTTCCACTTATACCCAAGGGCATACCATCAGAGAAAGAACCTTGTCCGATGGGATATACCAAGAATACTGCGCTTGCTGCTGCTACTGGTGCTGAATAGGCAATTGCAATCCAAGGACGCATTCCTAAGCGGTAGGATAGTTCCCATTCACGACCCATGTAGCAGAATACGCCAATCAGGAAGTGGAAGATTACCAACTGGTAAGGGCCGCCGTTGTACAACCACTCATCAAGAGAAGCTGCTTCCCAAATTGGGTAGAAGTGCAAACCGATGGCGTTGGAGGAAGGAACTACTGCACCAGAGATGATGTTGTTTCCGTAAATCAAGGAACCTGCTACTGGTTCGCGGATGCCATCAATGTCTACTGGAGGAGCAGCGATGAAGGCGATTACGAAGCAAGCGGTGGCGGCTAGCAAGGTGGGGATCATGACTACGCCGAACCAACCGATGTAGATCCGGTTATTGGTGCTGGTGATCCATTCGCAGAATCGATCCCATACATTGGCGCTTTGGCGCTGTTGGATGGTTGTTGTCATTGTTTTATAAATGCGATTATTTGCAGATGAATTTAGGTAGGTTTGACTACCTGTTACACATCTTAAAGAATTTATTGCGTTTTGTAAAGTACTTTCAGAAAAAATTTTCTCTTGGGATTTACGCACCCACAACAGAAAGTCCCCAATTCACTGAAAAAGGGAGGCTCTGCACTTTTATCATCTAGGTGCGTTGCCTCCAAAACTCCCACACTCCTTTCTGGCAGTGAACCTTGGCGATCAATAGAAGAAATTTACTACCGATTAGCTATCAACGATTTTTCACGAATAGTTGATGGTAAGGGCGGGCGCAAGCAAAGATAAACAAGTGGGCCGAGTAGCGGGACAAACGCTACTGCCCAAAACACCTGGGGATTATTCCAGTGATGACGAGCCATATCATCGCCAAGGATTGTGGGGAATAAAAGACAAAAAAGGCAAAATGCCAAGCTCATGCCATTAATAAAGCGATCGCCTTGAAACTGCTGCACAAAATCTCCCCAGTCACCTAAGACAAACCCATAGGTGAGCAAGCCAACAGTACTTAAACTCAAAACAATCCCAAAAAAACGAGAATCTAGCAGTCGTAAAAAAGTATCCTTTTGTCCAGAAAATTCTTGATTTTGTTCGCGAAAAGCCAAATATGGTAATAAACCAAGCACTCCCGATCCTACTGATGCCAAGGCAAAAGGCCAAAAAGGAATTCGTTGCATTCTGCCATCAATGAACAACAAACCACTGTAAATTAGTAACCAGATCCCGACTAAAGAAAACAAGGAAAGGATAATTGGATTTATGTCAAGCCACTGAAGAGTAAATATATTTTTCAGCAGAATTAGGGTTTCCTGTAAATGCAAGGGCGGTGCTAACAGTAAGATATAGGCGATAAATCCAAGCCATAGTAACCACAATGCAACTTTTCTATTCATCATTTTTAGATGGGTGCATCTAACATAATTACTAATTTATAGTTCGTATTTTTTGCGTCTAAATCCACCTTTTTGTAGAACGCTGCCCTTAGCTTGTTGAAAAATAGGGGTAAATATATACGTGATTTTTGTTTCAGTTGGAGATTTAGTCCCCAACTGAAACTGTCTTTAATTAGGAATTAAAAAGGCTTTAATTTGCAGCTGTTTGCTGACTGCGTATTGCCTCAACACCTACGTCTGGTAGAGGTGGACGTACACACAAATAAATCAATGGCCCTAATAGCGGTATCAACGCTATTAGCCAGAATATCTGTGGATTTTTCCAATCACGACGCGCCATATCATCCCCTAGCACAGCTGGAAATAATAGGCAAAGTAGACAGAAATCTAAACTCATCACATTGATGAAGCGGTTGGTTTGCCACTGTTGCACAAAATTACTCCAATCTCCTCCTCTTAAACCATAGACAGCTAGAATAACCGTGGCTACCATCAAGACAACCCCAGTCACACGAGAATCTAACAGCTTGAGCAAGGTATTCTTTTTACCGACAAATTTATTATTTGGTTCTCTAAAGGCTAAGTACGGCAACAATGCAAAAGCACCAACTCCGAAAGAGACAGTAGCAAACAGCCAAGCAGGTATTTTTTGTCCTCTACCATCAATAAAGACTACTGCGCTGTAAATAAGAGGCCAGATGCCCATGAGGTTGAATAATGCTATGACTAACGGGTTAACGCCTTGCCACTGGCCAATAGAAAGGTTTTTAATTAACTCGAATGTACCAGGTTGCTCAGGAGGTGCGAGAAAAAAACCATAGACAACAAATCCCAGCCACAGTAGACTAAAGGCAATTTTTCTAAGCATGAAAGATTTAAGTAGTATTAATTATTGATTTTGCCGTTACAAATACGGCTATGTGCTTGCTATGTGGTATTGTTTCCTCCCCTAGAGGCGTAGCGGCTTGTTCCTAAAGATTAACCGCTAATTAAGGATTGAAATAACTGAAAGCTTCTGAGAGATAATCAGCAGCAGATGCTACTACTGCGATCGCACTTTCATAATCTAGACGCGTTGGCCCCAAAACTCCTACACTTCCTACGGGTATCGAACCTCGGCGATAGTTAGAAGAAATCAAGGTGCAGGTGCGTATCGGTTCTAATGGATTTTCTGCGCCAATGCGAACCGTTACTTTTGGTTTTCCACCATCCTCTAGTTCTGGTTCTTCAAATATTAATCGCCACAGTTGGTCTTGTTCTTCTTCCAGCAGGTGGATAATTGTTTGTACTTGCTGTAACTGGGAAAATTCTGGCTGGCGCAAAACTTCTGACACACCCCGAACCATAATTTGGGTTGCAGTCGGTGCAAGAGTGCGACGAGTCAATTCGGCAACTGAGTTTTTCAAAAATTCCCCGTAGCGTTGGAATTCTTGATCTAGTTCGCTCCAGTTGAGGTGGCCTAATTCCAACAGACTTCGCCCCCGCAGGTGACTATTCAAAAAGTTAGAAACAATCTGCAACTCGCGATCTATTACCTCTGAATCCCGTTGGCTTTCTTCTGGTGTTAGCGACAAATCCATCAATTTAGAATGTGTCTCATAACCATCTGTCACCACAATCAGCATGATCCGTCCGGCTTCAATTTGCATTAATTGCAGATGTCGCAATAGCGCTGTGGTCGTTTGCGGTATAGTAATCAAGCTAATACAACCACTCAAGGTTGCTAAAATCTGCGCGGCTCCTTGCAGTAGGGTTTCTAAACTCCGATCTTGCCACTGTAGCTGCTTTTGCAATGCCACCTCTACTTCTCGCCCTAAAATTTCCGTAGCACTTTGTGGAAGCAAGCTCCGCGTAGCGTCTGTCTGCGACACGCTGCGCGACCACAGAGAAGGCGTAATTAGCTGGTCAACATAAATGCGATAGCCCGAATCTGAAGGTACACGTCCAGCAGAAGCGTGTGGTTGGTAGAGCAATCCAGACTTTTCTAAAACACCCATGACATTGCGAATTGTCGCCGAGCTTACACCCAGATCGTACTCCTCAACCAAAGCCTTTGAACCAACTGGCTCTGCCGTAGCAATGTAGTGACGTACCGTTGCCCAAAGTATATGCTGTTGTCGATTTGTTAACTGAACTTCCATTATGGTATGTTTTGCTGAAGGCAGATTTTAATCAAACTCTCAAGAAATTTGTGGATTTAATCGAAACAGAAAATATTAATAATTTATTAAGATATCAAATTATATAACTATATTATGATAAGTATTTTTAAAGTTTATATACAAAGCATTTTTTAAGATTAGGGTTGAACTAGTAGCTCAATTTTTTTGCAAAAGCTGCTAGTTATAATGTACCCCTCCGATGCTTTTTTCTAACCGTACTTTTGCATAAATTTATGCTTGCAACAGTATTATTAGATACGTATTTTCTTCAGGGGTTACTGCCGAACTGTAATTTAGAGCAATCCAACATTTTTATGCAGATGTAGGTGATGCCCAAATTTCAAACTTTCCGGCAAGCCTCTAAATAGATGTACTTCTATGTTTAGCATAGCAAAATTCAGATGGAAGAGTAAGTTCCATCTGAATGATGTATCCGAGCAGAAGCTAATACTGGGGAATTGAAGAGTCTACTAATTGGGAATAGGCATCAATACCACCCGAAATATTTTGCACATTTGTAAAACCTTGAGCAATCAACCACTGGCACATTTGGGCAGAGCGGATGCCGTGGTGGCATAACACCAAGGTTTCGGCTTCGGGATTGAAGAGGGTAGGTACTCGATCTCCCCATTCGGCAAATTGACTTAAAGGTAGGTTAACAAAGCCCTCAATGCTAGCGATCGCCAATTCTTCTGGTTCACGCACATCTACTAGCTGAATACTTACATCACTAGAAGAAAGACGTTGCGCCAGTTCTTCTACACTAATTTGGTTCATGGGTTGACTAAAAGAATTCCCGATAAACAGTCCTAATCCTATTTATGGTGACAGAAAATCTCTGCCTTTGCATGAGTATCCATTCTCAAGAAGGTTGATTAATTCTGCTAGGCTTTCTGCTTAAATGGCTGTAAACCGTCTTTTTTAATAGGTTTAATGTGAATAGGCAACGTTCATTTATCGGTTTTATCGTCGCTGGGGCGATCGCCCTGCTAGTAATTGCGATCGCAGGCTTTTACTGGTTTTTCGCTAAAAGTCCGGCTAATCTCATTGCTTCTAGCTCTGGGCCAGGTGCAGCCATATTCGTGTCAAAACTTTCTCCTGCAATGGTTTCATTATTGACCAATCCTGACCGTTTGCAGGCGTTGGAGCGCGAGGAGGAATTATCTAAACTCAAAACCAGTTTATTTGCCAAGAGTGGCATAGATTACAAACAAGACATTCAACCCTGGTTAGGGGACGAAATTACATTAGCTATAACTAGCTTAGATATCGACCGCGACCCAGAAAACGGACAGCAGCCAGGATATCTGTTAGCACTAGCAACCAAGCAACCAGAGAAAAGCCGCGAGTTTGTCGAATTGTTGTTTTCTAAACGAGCCTTAGCTGGTGCAAACTTAGCTGTTGAACAATATAAAGGTGTAAAACTGATTTCTGACAATTCCCAGCCAGAACGTGACTTGCTTGCTGGTGCTGTTGTCGGTGAAGGCTTCGTTTTATTTGCCAACGATCCGAAAGTACTACGAGATGCTATCAATAACGTCCAAGCGCCCGATCTGAATTTAACTAGCTCACCCGAATACAAAAAAGCTACCAAAGAACGACTCAAAGGGGGATTAGCTGTAGCTTTCTTGAATCTTCCCATCGTCGCAAAATGGCAAGGGTTAGAGTTACCAGAACAACTTTATAACAGTCAAATCATATCTTTAGTATTGAATCCCCAAGGATTGCTGGCAGAAACCAGCATTTTGACTTCATCGGAAATTGTCCCTCCATCTGCACCACTATCTAAACCTGTGGGAGCATTGCAGTATGTTCCAGCATCCGCAGGTTTAGCAATTTCCGGCTCGAATTTGAGTAATTTGGCTGACAGTGATTTAGCCAAACTCTGGAAACAAGCAACAGCAACTATATATGGTTCTGGGGAAGATGTGGTTTCTCGGTTAGCAAAACCTTTAGCAGATGTTCAAAAACGCTGGGGTATAAACTTACCAAAGGATATTTTCAGTTGGGTACAAGGAGAATATGCCATAGGATTGTTACCTGGGAAAGAGCAAACAACTCCTCATTGGATTTTTGTAGTAGAAAAATCCGAGAGTGTGGAGAAAGGTGTTGCTCGATTAGATGCGATCGCTTCATCCAATGGACTCAGTATTAATTTCTTAACTATAGACAAGCAAAAAATATCTGCTTGGACAGAGTTAACCACAGCAACAAAAAAAAGTGATGTCAAAGAAGGAGAATCTTTCAGCATTGAAACAAAAGTGCGGGGATTGCACACAACTTTAGGAAATTACGAAATTTTCGCGTCTGACTTGGAGACGATCGATGAAATTCTCACAACCAAGGATAATTCCATAATTGACAATCCTAATTTCAAAGATAGTATCGCGGCAATTCCCCTACCAAACCAAGGTTATGTATATCTCGATTGGACAAAGAGCCAGAATTTGTTAGAGCGTCAAGTACCGATTCTCAAACTAGTGGAAGTTTTAGGTAAACCATTTTTTAACAACCTGCGATCGCTCACAGTCAGTAGTTATGGAACTGACACGCGATCGCTCAAAGGTGGCATTTTCTTCAAACTCCATAATTCGTGAGATTTTCATAAAAGCTCAAGTGCAGAAGGTAAAATCATTTTACCTTCTGCCTTTTCTTGCCCCATGATATTTACGTAGATTTTCTGTAGCATTTGCTATTTGTATTTGTAATCTTTGGATAGGTATCGGCTGCTGACTGAGAAATTTAGGTTCGATGAGGCAGTAAGTATCAAATATATCAGAAATAATTTATACAATACTTAGGTAGCGATCAGTAATGGGCAAGGCAATTGGCATTGATCTTGGAACGACAAATTCTGTCGCTGCTTTTAAGTTAGCAGAAGTGGAAGTGGTGACAGCTAACGATAACACGCCTCCAGATAGGAAACTGACGCGATCGGTCGTTGCTTGTGAGCAAAATAAATTTTTGGTAGGAGATCAAGCTTACAACCAACTCAGGGCTAATCCTGAAAACGTGGTTGTTTCCATCAAGCGCCTAATAGGAAGAGGTTTTGGCGATCCAGCAGTACAGAAACAAAAGTCAGAATTTGGCTACAAAATTGCTCAACCGAGTCAGGGTACAGACAACGGTATTGCAGTATGGCTAGGAGGCAAAGAATATCAGCCAGAGGATATTTCTGCTGAAATTCTCAAAAAAGTTGTGCAAAATGCCCAAGCTTATCGCCAAGGATTTGGTAAAACAGGCGAAGTCATAGATCAAGCAGTTATTACCATCCCGGCTTACTTCAATGACAAACAACGCCATGCTACTCGCACAGCTGCACTCAAAGCTGGAATCACTCCCCTAGAACTACTACCGGAACCCACAGCAGCCGCCATCTCTTACGGTTTTTCTTCAACTGGGGATGATTTTAAAACAATTTTAGTTTTTGACTTTGGTGGTGGTACATTTGATGCTTCAGTGATTCAAGCAGCAGGAACTTCATTTATTGAACTGGGAAAAGCTGGGGATTTATGGTTAGGAGGAGATGACATTGACTCTCGGATCGTCAAGTTTGTTAAACAGCAATTTGCCCAGCAAGAAGGAATTACTGATATTGATGGCTTGATTACCAAAATGCCCCATTATCAACGGGTGCGATTTAACGCCGATTTGAAGTTAGCAGTAGAACGTGCCAAAGTTGAACTAAGCACCGCTACAGTATCTCGCATTGCTCCTGCTACTCAATTACTCGACGAATTGGGTATTGCCATTCCGATTGAAGTAGAAATCACTCGTGAGCAATTTGAGGAAATAATTTCTGATTTGGTAGAGCGATCGATTCAAATTTGCCGCCAAGCACTACAAGATGCCGAACATCATTTAGAAATGGTGGATGTAGTGTTATTAGTTGGCGGTTCTTGCCAAATTCCTGTAGTTCAACGCAAAGTCAGAGAAGCCTTTGGAGCCGATAAAGTAGTGGTGCATCCCCGCCCGATGTATGCAGTGGCTGAGGGTGCAGCAATTGTCGCTGCGGGACAAACAGACAAAGTAACTACAGTATCTCGTGATTATTTTATCAAGCTAGTGGATGGTAGAGAGCAAGTAATTAAGCGGGGTGATCTTTTACCAGTGACGACATCTCACACTTTTAAAATTGCTGCTGATGGACAACGTTTGATTCACTTTCAATTTTTCAGCCCCGATCAAGTAAGGGAAGATTTGGATGGTATATATGAAGATGACAGTATTGGAGATATTTGGTTAGGTTTAAACCAATCTTATCCAAGAGGGACAGAAGTTTTAGTCAATTTGGAGTTAGATGAAAAAAATAACGATCTAGGGATGACTGCCACATTGAAAAACGATCCTTCTGAGAGGGTGAGTTGTACCTTTTCGCGGGGGCGGTCAGATGAGAAAATATATAAGGGATTAGAAGAAACGATCGCAGAACTCAATGACCAAAACCTAACTCATCTCGGTGTAGAAGAAGCACTGAAGTTAGCGTTACCAGTGGTGCAGTTAAGTAACCAAATCATCGATCCGAAGACTGGAGAGGAACGCAGCGATTTACGCGATCGCGCTAGTGCAAACTTGAAAAAATTCCAGGTATCCATGTCTAAGGAAAGCCTACAAGCCGAGTACCTAATGAATGAATGCGATCGCATAGTTAAACTTTGCGGATCGATAATTCCCCAACCACAGCAGGAACGATTACAAAAACTCAGTCAAGAATTGCAAGATGCCATCAACACCAATAACCTCTCCAAGATGGAGTCTCAGAGTGAAGATGCAAGACGAGAACTTGACAATCTACCCGATCAAGTTCAGCTTATTCAAGCTTGTCTTTTAGCAATCCGTCAAGCTCGTGCAGTTGCACCGACTGAAGCAAATGCCATGTCTGACAAACTTTCTCGGATGCTTGGTGCTATGGAAAGTGACGATGGACAGGAAGCAAATCGCTTGTGGAATGAATTGCAACCAGATGTCAAGCGTTGGCTAAATGAGGAGTTACCCAGCAACAGCATTGTCACAGGGCTAACGCGATGAAGATGAAGCTCAACTGTCCTGTGTGTGATTACCAAGAAATTGAAGGTAATACTTGTCCTAACTGTGACACTGATCTTTCTGTAATTCGGATGCTTAAAGAATTACCGCAGGTGGAAAATTCTGTGCAACAAATGAAAATTAGCAAATGGCAACTAGGAGTTGCTTTACTGCTGCTGATTATTGGCATTGGGTTGGGAGCAATGGGCAGTTTTTTATTCATGCAACCACAGTTACACACATTAACTGTCTCTTCTCCTAATCCAGTTATTAGCGATCGCCCAAAACTACCAGTTAATCCTGCCCCTATGACAGCTAAAGAACCCTCAAAACCAATTACTTATACTGTTAAATCGGGAGATCACCTCAGCGCGATCGCTCAAAAATTTTGTGGCAAGGGAACTTCTTGGCAAGTAATGGTTAAAGCCAACCCTCAACTCAAAGGGCGGGAAAATGATATAGACGTAGGGGATGTGTTAAAAATCCCCAACTGCAAGGAGGGCACTTAATGAGCATCCTTGATAGTTTTAATGCCTTAACTAAAACTTTTCTGGGAGTGGGCATTGTTGATGCCTGGAAGCAAGCACCACAGACTAAAGAAGCAAGTCAAAAAGCAGCACAATTAGCCCAAAATAAACATCTGCGAGAAGCGGTAATAATTGCAGAAAAAGCTCTCGCAGTCTGGTCGAGAAAACCAGGTTTTTGGGAGCGTTTGATTTGTCAATTGCTGCTGGGTAAGCTGTTAGACAATTTTAGTCAGCAACTAAAGCAGTGGCGCTACCAAGTAGCAGAAGTAGATAAACTAGCTGCTAATGCTAAAACCCTTCTCAAGCAAGATACGGGCGATCCTTTAGAAACGCAAATACTTGCAAATGCGATCGCCATTTATCAGCGCTGTACCAAAATTCTCCACGACGATCGCATATCACGGGTAATCAAGCAGTACCAAGAAGAACTGCAACGGCGACAGCAGTTTTTAAATTTAGTGACACAGGCGCAGTCTCAAGCAGAAAATCGATTTTATAAAAATGCGATCGCAGTTTACCGAGACGCACAAAAGCTTTATTCTACTGAGTCTTTAGAAAAGGCGATTGCTGCAAGTGTTGCTCAAATCCAACAAGAAGAAATTTATGATGCTGCTTTTCAAAAGGTGCAACAAGCTGAAAGTGAAGGAAGATTACAAGGAGCGATCGCACTTTTAAAAAATGCTCTGACTAACTTTTCTCGCTTTGACGGACTTGATTTACTCCAAAAACTACAACAAACACTTAAAGGAAGAGAACAGTTTCGCCAAGGGCTAGCAGCAGAAAAAGCGGGTGATTTTAAGGCGGCTACATCTCTTTATACAAATGCTAAATCGCTCTTGCCCGATACATACTGCCAAATCCGGTTAGCACTTGTGGCAATTAAAACTCAGGCGTGGGCAACCGCACTAACTCACCTAGAAGCTATACCTGGAGAACAAGCTGCTTACTTACGGGGATTTGCCTACGCGCAACAAGAAGATTTACAGGTAGCTTATAAAGAATGGCTTGGACTGAATACTCCTAACATTGCCAAGCAACGAGAAATTATTAAAAACCTTTCCCAACGCCAACGCCTGCTAAGACTACAGAATATAGAGCAACTAGTAAAAGCTGAAAATTGGGATAATGCTAAAACAGAAAGTACACAATTTATTCAAAAATTTGGTTCCGATCCCTTAGTTGAGAAAAATCTCAACGAACATATCCAGCCACGTTTAGAAGTGGAAGTATGGCAAGAAAAAAATTGGATAATTATTGCCGACCAATCTGAAAAAGCCTGGATTTCAAAGCCTAATATTACCACTTTACATAATTGGGCAACAGCAAATTATTATCTTGCTAAAACTGACTCTAGAAAGCTTTTTACTTTGATAATCTCCTTTTCAACAGCATTAGCAAATATAACTGAAGATCCAAGCCTTCAAGATGTGCCTTGGCTAGAGAATAAACCTGTAGAATTTACCTCAGTTTCTTTAGAATTAAAACGCCGAATAGCAACCTTAGTAGATAGTTATAAAGATACAAATATTGTTGAATATTTGAATTTACGCGATCGCTACCGATTAGAGTTACTATCTTTAAGCCTCATGGGTGAGCCGTCAGAATGTGGAATGAAAATAAAGGATATATTTATCACACCTGGTTGTTATCAGCATTACCTTCCTCAATGGCAAGGTAGTTACGACAATAAGATAAATGCTAACCAAAAAATTTTAAATTCCCTTTATACAAATTGGGGATTAGCTGTGGCTGCTTGTTTAGAAGGAGATTATCAAAGAGCAATTCAACTTAAACCTAAACCCTCAACTACAGATAAATCTGATATTGCAGCATTTGCTCAGAAATTTGTCGCTTATCATGAAGGTTACTATCAGCTACAGCAACAAAAATGGCGAGAGGCAATTATTCCTCTCAAGCAAGCAAAGCCAGAAATTCAAACTAATAAGGATTGGCAACAAGAAATAGACAGACTTTGTGGATTGCAACGTCAAACAATATCAGAATCTCAAGAACATTTAGAATTTGCCCAGTTTTGGTACGATCTCTTAGGAAGTAGAGACGCTAGAAGTTATCTAGCTGAGTATAAAGCCGAACAAATACACGAACAAATTGCTAATGAACAAATTTCATCAGTAACAGCCCTGAGAGAACTACAAAAAATTAAAGAAATTGACAATCAAAATCCTATCGTAATTGACTTAATTCAGAGGATTGAATTTAACCAAGAATTAGAATTAATTGAAAACTTATTAAAAAATAATCAATTTGAACAAGCTGTCCAACGCGCGAATAAATCCCAGCATCAACGTCTACGTAATATTGTGTCAAACATTTGTGTAGATATATTAATCAAGGGTTTCCAAAATCGGGATTTAGGGTTTGAAGATATTTATCAATTAGGCTATTGGGCTTATGAACTTTGCCCAGACGATCCAAATGTCCAAGAAGTTTACGGATTTAGCCAAGAACTGAAGGATATTCAAAATTTGATGAAATGCAATAGCTTTGATAAAGCCGTTCTTCGTGCCAAATACTCACAACATGACTCTATTAGTCATTATGTGGCTGATTTTTTTATTAAGACTTTACTTAAAGGTATCCAAAACCGCGATTTATCTTTTGATTTAATTCAGCAATTAGGTCGTTGGGCTTATGAACTTTGTCCAGACGAACCTGCTTTTCAAGAAATTTACCACAGCCTGAAGATTCGTTAATTAAAGGTATCTAATGGAATACAATCCTTACGACATTCTGGGTGTATCCCCAGCAGCATCGAAAGCCGAAATTGCAAAAGCTGTAGCAATGGCAATGAAGCAGAAAAAACATCCTGTGGATATCATTGCTAAAGCCCAAAAAAGCTTATTAAAACCAGAGGAACGCATCATTGCCGACTATTTGCGTCCTATACTGCCCACCATTAAGCAGTTCAAATATAGTGATTTATCAGCTTTGCTTCAGCCAGCACCTAAACTGATGTTATTGCCAGAATTTGATGGATTAGACCAAGCGATCGTTCAGGCTGCCCAAGAAGAACGCCTGGAGCGAGAGCCTTTACCAATGACCCTCTTAGAACTATTCACAGAGGGCATTATAGCTTGTAAAGAGGAACGTTATCCCAAAGCGATAAAATATCTCGAAGACTACTGCCAAGGCTCTACAGACCAGAATAGTAAAGATTACATTCAAGCTCAAATGTCGCTGATTAAAGTGTATAAAATAGTTGGACAGTTAGAAAGAGCGATCGAGCTTTGTCAGCTTCTAACTAACCATACCCATCTGCAAGTGCAAACTTGGGCAACGAAAACTTTAGTGATGTTATCAAAAGAGGTTTCTCATGTCTAATTTTATCATCAGTCAAGAACAGCGAGACTTGATCGTACAAGAAATTAGCAACCTCAAAAAAGACAAAGTTGTATTACAACAGTCCTTACGAGAACAGCAAACTCAAACCGCAGCAAACACTGAAGATTTATTTTTATAATTACTAGAAATTGGTGATGCATTAGAAGCATTACTAGATTATCTAGAACAGAGTTCCAATCCCAGCCCAGAGTTTATCCAGCGTTTACCCAAGTCTATGGGGGCGGTTAATCGGAAGTTTCTCAGTATACTAGCAAAGCGCCATGTATTACCTATAGAAATAGAACTGCAAAGTACACAGCCAGATTTTAATTTATGCCGTGTTGTTGATCGTGAAGAAAGAAATGATCTAGCAAATCAAACAATTACTAAAATCGTTCGTCGAGGGTTTTCTTTAGGAGAGAAAACCCTTCGTCCAACAGAGATAATTACATCCAAATCAGAAGTTGGGGAATTGTAGCTGCTGTTTATATCAATAGATAGCCTAGCAATTAGCTGTTTGCTTCCAAAACCCTTTATTGTGGCACATTTGATTGTGGCACAACCAATTGAAATTTCACTAGAATTTTTTTACTAGAATATGTATATATCACTACTTATTTAAAAGCCTGTTGGAGGGCTACTATGAAATACTGTCGCCCCCGACTTCAGTTTTGCGGCGGTTGGCTGTTGGCTATACTTACCGCCATCACAACTACCCCTGCAATCGCACAGACCGCAAACTTTGCTACTTTGAATTTATCAACAAACTTTGATTCAGCACAAGGAATAGTGCAGGGGTTTACAGGTGGTTCTTACTCATTGTCTGCCATAAGTAACCGCGATCGCGATCAAAAAGCCTGTATTGGCTTTGCCGATTCCAAACCAGATCACATTATGGTTTTGGAAAAAGACTTTCCTCAGCTAACAATCCAAGTTGATAGCAACAACAACGACACCACTTTAATCATCCAAGGCCCAGATAAAACAACAATTCGTTGCGGCGATGATACTGGCAAAAGTAAAGATGCTAGCGTTAGCGATCGCGACTGGAAAAAGGGAACCTATCGGATTTGGGTAGGTACATTTAATCCTGGAGTCAAGCGTGATTATACTTTGAAAGTGGAGCAACAGTGAAGTGGAGAGTGCTGAGTTAGGAGTTAGGAGTTAGGAGTTAAGTGATTAATAACTAATGCCCAATGCCCAATGCCCAATTCCCAATGCCCAATGCCCAATGCCCAATGCCCAACTTTTATGTGTAACACCTGAGAGGATAATATGGGAGAGTAGCTTGTTGTGCTTTCCGAGGGTGCTATCTCGTGCTATCTATACTGCGTGCTGACTTTCGTATCATATTTGAACGTGACCCAGCTGCCCGTAACTGGTTGGAAGTTTTATTTTGTTACCCTGGTTTGCAAGCCTTGTTATTCCATAGGCTGGCTCACTGGCTGTATAGTGTTGGTCTTCCCTTTATTCCGCGCCTGATTTCTCACTTGGCTCGGTTTTTTACTGGAATTGAAATCCACCCTGGTGCAACAATTGGGCAAAGTGTGTTCATTGACCACGGCATGGGTGTAGTAATTGGTGAAACTGCGATCGTCGGAGACTATGCTCTAATTTATCAAGGTGTCACCCTTGGGGGTACTGGTAAAGAATGCGGCAAGCGCCATCCTACTGTGGGCGAAAACGTCGTAGTTGGAGCGGGAGCGAAGGTACTGGGCAATATCCAAATTGGCAATAATGTCCGTATTGGTGCTGGTTCTGTTGTTTTAAGAGATGTGCCTTCAGACTGTACTGTGGTAGGTGTGCCTGGGCGCATTATGTATCGTTCTGGAGTTCGGGTTTCACCTCTTGAACACAATAACTTACCAGATTCAGAAGCTCAAGTAATTCGTGCTTTAGTAGACCGGATTGAAGCGTTGGAAGAACAAATACAAACTCTTCAGCGCACCAATTCTTCAGAAAAAACTCCTGTTTTAGTGGGTAGTTTAGCAACGAAAGAGGATGAACTAACCCACGATCCTCGCTGGTGCAACCTCAAGGATAAGACCATCCAGGAATTTTTAGATGGTGCTGGCATTTAAAAAAGTGAGAAGTTAACAGTGAGGAGTGAGGAATAAAAAACTCCACGCCACTTGCGGGATGGAGTTTCCTATCGCTTTCAATAAAAATCATAAATGTCAGGTTTGCAGTTTCCAACTCCTAACTACTGTAGAGACGCCATTAATGGCGTCTCTACTCGAATATTTAAGGATTAATCGCTTGGCTAGACCACTCTTGCTGGTCATCACGGTGATAAAGACATCGATTTTGTGGTTCGCCGCGTAATTCTAAGTGATCTACCTGCACCGGATCGAGTAGCAGTAAACAAAAATTAGGCACTGGCTGCACGGGTTCGGGTGCTGGTGGTGCAAAAGCTTCTGGGTTTTCAACTCTGAGTTTACCAGGATGCGGCCAAGCAAACTGTAAACGCGCCGCATCACTCAATTCTTGCCACATTGCGATCCGCGCTGGCTGGAAAACCTGGTCAGAATCATCACCGCTTACTAGGGTTAAACAGCCAGCGATGCGGAATTGTTCTCGTGTATTGGGGAAATACCAGCAAACTTCTGCCCAAGGTTGTTGCTGTATTTGGTCGGCTTTGGCGCTACGGTTATCCGTGATAAATTTTAGCTGGTTTGTATTGTCCAGAAAGCCGCGAAAGACTAGGGTACGATTGGCGGGGCGACCATTTGCTTGTAGCGTTGCTAGTTGCAAGTAACGAGCATAAACAAGGCTGTGGTTGCGATGGAGTGCATGAGCGATCGCACCTCGCCAAGGAGCAAGAGACATTATATAATTCTGTTGGTAATCTAACGTCAGGTATTCCTGAACATACTACCACTTCAATACTTCTGGTTGAGAGCCAGTGATTATTAAAACTTATCTAACGCCTAGAAGCTTTAAGATTTTGCTGCTGTAATATATATAAATTCTTAATATAAATAGTACCTAATGAGTTCCTTACCCGCTAATCGTGCTAATACTCTTAAAGCTGCTTTTCGTGTTTGTGATGTAGCTCCTCTAGTGACTAGTAGAGATATTGAACGTTATTATGTTAATTTATCAAAAGTTCGCAAGACAGAGGCAATTAATACTATTAAAACTCGCTTAGATTTTCTGGAACCCGCAGAATTTTGCAGCCTTTTATTTACTGGACATCGGGGATGCGGTAAAAGTACAGAATTAAGGAAGATTCAGCAAGAATGGGAATCTCAATATAAAGTTATTTATATAGAAGCTGACGCTGAACTAGATATATTAGATGCAGAATACACAGATTTATATTTGGTAATTATTAAAAAAGTCGCTGATGTCCTATACGCATCGGAATTAAATTTTGATGCGAGACTTCTAAATAATTTTGAGTCTTGGTTTAAAGAAATTACTCAAGAAACTGAACAAACAGTTGAAAGGTCGGTAAGTGTCGGTCCTGAGGCAGAAGCAGGAATAAAGATTCCCTTTATTTCAAAGCTATTGGGTAAAATCCAGGCTCAAATCAAAGGCGCTGACAAACAAAGAAAGACAGTTCGTCAGAATTTACAAAAAGATATTGGTCGTTTACAAGCAGATATAAATTTGTTGTTAGGTGATGCTTTTGTCAAGCTTAAATCCAAATACCCGGAATATAAAAAAGGATTTTTAATTATATTTGATAACTTAGACAGGGTTCCTCCAAATGTAGCGAAACATTTATTTTGTGATTATGCATTTCAATTACAAAGTCTACATTGTACGATTATCTATACAGCGCCAATTTCTATAGTCTATTCGGAAAATAATTTGGGTAACACTTTCGACACACCTAATATTGTGCCGATGGTCAACATATATGAGTTTGAACCAGATAAAAACGAGTTAGATTATAATGATGAGGGGATAACAGCAATCACGAGTTTAATTGAACAAAGAGTTGAAGTAGACGCAGTGTTTGAATCGCGTCAACTATTGGTAGATTTAGCAAAAGCAAGCGGCGGTCACATCCGTCAATTGATGCAAATAGCATCAAAAGCATTTATTACAGCAGCAACTCGTGAGCATGAGAAAGTTACTGCTGATGATATCACTTATGCGATTAAGCAAGAGCAGTTTAATTTTGAGCGAAGTATCTCAACAGAATACTATTCTGCTTTGGCTGCGGTATATGTCAATAAGGATGTTTCTAAAGATGAAATCGGCAGATTAATGCTGTTCAATCTTTGGGTTTTTGAATATAACGGCAAAAATCGCTGGAATTATGTTAATCCAGTTGTGAGGCAAATCCATGCTTTCCAAGAAGCAGTCAAATCAACCACAAGTAACCCCTGAGTTGAATTTAGCAAAAGAAACTTTTGTGCAAATAAATCAGCAGTCATTAGCGGAACTGTTAACCTTTCTTGACTTTGCTGATACTCAGTTAACGATTGGGTTCGTTGCGGTTAATTTTGCTGAAGATAGAAATACTTTAATTAAAATTCTCAATAACCATCCTCAATGTCATGATATTCAGTTTGAACTTCTCAATTTTGCCGATCCTAATTTGCGTTTTTTAAGGGATGAGATTATTAGTGATTTAAAAGAAATTAATTTAGAACCAGATAAAAAACTAGTTTTAATTATTATCGGGTTAGAAAAATCTATTGGTTTATCTGGAGAATATCCGCCTGTACTGCAAGACTTGAACTTTGTCCGAGACGCTTTTACTAATAGTGTTCCTCACCCTATACTGATATTTCTGCCAGATCATGCTTTAACACGTTTAGCAAAGTATGCTCCAGATTTTTGGGCATGGAGAAAAGGAGTATTTTATTTTAAAACAGTCGAGTCTACTCAAGAGTTGGCTATTGAAAAACTATTCAGTCCGAGAGAATATTAGGAAGTTTAGATTTACCAGAAAGGCAAGAGCGGATTGATTTACTTGAACGCTTGCTAATGGAAGAATCAACAGATGTACGTACCCGCATTACTATTTTGCAGGAATTAGGAGCAGCTTATAGGAGTATTGCTGAGGCAGAAAAAGCAGAATATTTTTTGCTAAAAGCTTTGAAGTTGACTGAAGAAGATGAAAATCTGGCAGAAATCAAAGCCAGCGTTCTCCACGAACTGGGTGACACCTATCATCATTTGGGAGAATGGGATAGAGCGATCGCACTCTACAATGAGTCTTTGGAAATAACTGAATACATTGGTGATGTCCAAGGCAAAGCGGTGACGTTGTACGAACTAGCAGGTATCTACGCCAACAATGGCAATGTGGATAAAGCGATCGCACTCTACAATCAGTCTTTGGAAATAACTGAATACATTGGTGATGTCCAAGGCAAAGCGGTGACGTTGTACGAACTAGCAGGTATCTACGCCAACAATGGCAATGTGGATAAAGCGATCGCACTCTACAATCAGTCTTTGAAAATAACTGAACGCATTGGTGATGTCCAAACCAAAACGGCGACGTTGCACGAACTAGCAGGTATCTATGCTGACACAGGGGATGTGGATAAAGCGATCGCACTCTACAAATGGACTTTGGAAATAACTGAACGCATTGGTGATGTCCAAAACAAAGCCGCGATGTTGAGCAATCTGGGAATTCTTTACGCCAACAAAGGGGAAGTGGATGAAGCGATCGCAGTTTACAATCAATCTTTGGAAATAACACAACGCATTGGAAATGTCCAAGGTAAAGCGGCGACATTGAGCAATCTAGGAATTCTTTACGCTAACAAAGGAGAAGTAGATGAAGCAATCGCACTTTTCAATCAGTCTTTGGAAATAACACAATCCATTGAAAATTTCCAAGGCAAAGCGGCGACGTTGCACAATCTAGCAGGTATCTACGCTAACAAAAAAGAAGTAGATGAAGCGATCGCACTTTTCAATCAGTCTTTGGAAATAAATGAACGCATTGGTAATGTCCAAGGCAAAACAACGACATTGAGCAATCTGGGAATTCTTTACGCCAACAAAGGGGAAGTGGATGAAGCGATCGCACTTTTCAATCAGTCTTTGGAAATAAGAGAACGCATTGGAGATGTCCAAGGCCTAGCAATGACTCTGTGGTGGTTAGGAGCTTTGGCAGAACAGCAGGGTGAATACACTAAAGCGATATCTTATTTGCAACCAGCTTTAGAGATTTTGCAGCGATTGCAGTCACCGGATGCTGAAAGTGTGAGTGCAAGTCTTGATAGGGTAATGCGTAATTCGTAATTCGTAATTCGTAATTCGTAATTCGTAATTACAGGAGCGAAGGTTTTTTATCTCACGTAGAGGCGCACAGAAGAAGACGAGAGTGTGATTTAAGTGAATTAAAATTGCTGTAATGAGGCTTTGATACTCATTAATGAGTCTTTGAACTTCTTTAATGAGGCTTTGATACTCATTAATGAGTCTTTGAACTCCATTAATGAGGCTTT